>NZ_JBSGFQ010000028.1:0-119267 GCF_053603495.1 Nonomuraea sp. NPDC004186
TTTCTCTATGCCCCACCCCGGGTGGTGGGGGTGCCCGCCTTTCGGGGGAGAGACGTCAGATCGCCGAGCGGATCTTCCGGCGCAGCCGGGTGAGCGCCGTGGGGCGGGCCACCAGGCCGAGGGTCTCCAGGCGCTTGCGCTTGAAGTAGCGGGCGTCGAACTCGATGCTCGCCGGCCGCAGCTCCGGGTACGTCTCGGCCTGCATGCAGTAGCCCACCGCCCGGACGAGCCCGCGCAGGTCCACCGCCGTCGGGTGCTCGATGCCGCCGTCCGGCGACAGCCGGGGCAGCAGCGCGTCCACGATCGTGACGGGGATCCGGTTGCTGTTCTCGTACGGCGCCAGCCGGTCGAGCACCAGCTCCGTGCCGTACGCGGCCACCTGCAGCCCGAAGTAGCGCTGCGCGGTCAGCAGCCCGGTCGAGAAGCAGCCCACGACCAGTTCGGGCCGCAGCGCCGCGAAGCACACCTCGGCGGGTACGCTCTCGGCGGCCACCGACAGCCGCACGCCCAGGGGTTCGGCCGCGGCCCGCAGGAGCTGGGCGTGCCGCCGTCCCGCGGCCGGGTGCGGCTTGAAGACGATGTCGGTGTAGCCGCGCGCGGCCAGGGCCTTGAGCATCGTCTCGTGCAGCGCCGCCTCCTCCTCCGGGGTGACGATCTCCAGGGCCGACAGGTACTGGCCGAGGATCATCGCCTGCCCGGGCAGCATGTCGGGGGCGGTGGCGGTGACCTCGTGCACGACCGACATGAACCGCTCGTCCGGCAGGATCGAGGGTGCGACGTCGTACTCGCTGAGCAGCAGCGGGGTCAGGCCCGGCACGAGGTCCAGGTGGAACAGGCGGCCGATGCGGCGGTAGATCTCCGCCGGCAGCGGGTCGCGGGTGGGGCCGTAGCTCATCAGGCCGTCGGAGTAGACGGTGATCGGGCAGTCGCGCACCAGCCCGGCGATGGTCCGGGCCGGGGGCACCGCGATGGACTCCAGCACCAGCTCCTCGACCCCGTCCAGGCCCCAGACGGAGCGGATGAGGCGCTCCATCATCGGCACCTCGATGACGCGGGCGCGCCAGTCGGAGGGGTGCAGCGGCGCGATGAGGTCGTTCCACGAGTGCACCGCGTCGAAGCGCGAGCGCAGCACGGCGAAGCCGGGCGACCTGTCGAGCGGCGCCGTCACCTCGGGGATGGCCGCGTTGTTCGACACGATCAGGACGCGGCGCCCGTCGCCGAAGCGGCCGTCGTCGATGGCGGCGGCCAGCGACATCGCGCCGAACAGCGTCGAGGCGTAGAAGACCTTCACTATGTCTCCTCCCGGTCGCGGCGGACCCGGACGTGCGGGCTGGGCGGCAGGTCGGGCACCAGGGCCCGCAGCGTGGTCTCGCGTTCGACGGACATGCGCGCCACCGACTCCGACACCAGCTCGGCGGGCAGGGCGCGCACCATGTGGGCGCCGCGCTCCTCGAAGCGGGAGCGCAGCGCCGGGGTGAACCGGTCGGCGATCTCCAGGTGGTGGGCGAGCAGCGCGCAGAAGTTCCGCACCGCCTTGGGCAGGAACTCCGGCTCGAGATCCTTGAACACCAGGTCGAACGCGTCGAAGAAGTGCAGCTGGCGCTCGTCGCCGACCTGGGTCAGCGACCCGGACACCAGTCGGCGGTAGAACACTCCGGCCAGCGACACCACCGCGAACGTGGCGGCCTCCCGGTGCAGGCGCCAGATCCACGGCCGGTCCTCGGCGGTGTGCAGGGAGCCGGGGAAGTGCAGCAGGTCGCGAAGGGAGCGCCGGTAGATCCCGGCCCACGCGTACGGGTAGTCGACCATGGTCCGCACGCCGGCGGGCAGGATCACCTCCCGTGGGTCGAGCACCACGCCCCTCCGCGCCATGGGGGCGCGGTGCACGACCCGTTTGCGGCCCTCGACCTGCACGTGGTCGGCGCGTACGAAGTCGCAGCCGAGCCCGTCGATCGCCTCGACGAGCCGTGCCAGGTAGCCCGGGGCGAGCCAGTCGTCGGCGTCCATGAACGTGACATACCGGCCGGAGGCGGCCGACAGGCCCGTGTTGCGGGCGTCGGCCAGCCCGACGGGGGCCGGGTTGCGCAGCATGGTCAGCCCGGGCAGGTCGCGGGTGAAGTCGTCGACGATGTCCGCGGTGGCGTCCGTGGACCCGTCGTTGACGACGATGAACTCGAAGTCGTGCCGGGCGTTGCGGCAGAGCGACGACAGTGTGTCGGCGATGTACTTCTCGCCGTTCAGCACCGGCACGACGACCGAGAGAGTGATCAAGAGTGGTCTCTCCAGAGTGCGGACGAGGTCAGACGGTCACCCGGCGCAGGCGGGCCTTGGGAGCCTCCTCGCCGGGGAAGACGCGCTTGACGCCGTCGCCCATGGCCTGCTCGATGATGCGGATGTCACGGACGAGGTGCTCGAGGCCGGCCGGCTCCAGCGAGGCGGCGTGGTCGGAGCCCCACATGGTGCGGTCGAGCGTGATGTGCCGCTCCACGGTGACCGCGCCGAGCGTGACCGCGGCCAGGGAGATCTGCAGGCCGCGCTCGTGGCCGGAGTAGCCGACGGGCACGCCGTAGCGCTCCTTGAGCGTGGTGATCGTGCGCAGGTTCGCCTCTTCCGGCGGCAGCGGGTACGTGGACGTCGCGTGCATCATGATCAGCTTGTCGGTGCCGAGGATCTCGACGGCCGCGTCGATCTCCGACAGCGTGGACATGCCGGTGGACAGGATGATCGGCTTGCCGGTGGCGGCCAGGACCCGCAGCAGCTCGTGGTCGGCGACGCTGGCCGAGGCCACCTTGTGGACGAGGACGTCCATCTCCTCCAGGAACTCCACGGAGGGAACGTCCCACGGCGAGGCGAACCAGTGCAGGCCGCGCTCGTCGCAGTATTTCGCGATCTGCCGGTACTCGTCGTAACCGAACTCGGTCCGCTCCTTGTACTCCAGGTACGTCATCTCGCCCCACGGCGTCTGCCTGATCTGGCCCTTCTGCTCCTCGGGCACGCAGATCGCGGGGGTGCGCTTCTGGAACTTGACCGCCTGGCAACCGGCCTCGGCCGCCACGTCGATGAGGCGGCGGGCGATGTCGATGTCGCCGTTGTGGTTGATGCCGATCTCGCCGATCACGTACACGGGCTCGCCGTCGCCGACCAGGACGTCGCCGATCGCGACGGGGCCGAGCCTGGGCCGCGTGCGGACCTCGGCCGCGGGCGGCTCGGGCCGGGCGGCCACGACGCGGTCGCACAGCTCGCGCACGGCGCCGGACCCGCCGGCCCTGGTCAGCACGACCCTGGCGGCGGCGCGCACGCGCGGGTGGGCGTCGGGGGTGGCGATGGCCCAGCCGACCTCGGCCATCGGGCCCAGGTCGTTGACGTCGTTGCCGACGTAGGCGACGCGGGCCGGGTCGAGGCCCTCGATGGTCAGCCAGTCGCGCAGCACGGTCCGCTTCTCGGCCAGGCCCTGCAGCACGGGGACGCCGAGCTTGCGGGCGCGGGCGGCCACCACCGGGTTGTGCTCGGTGGACATGACCAGCACCTTCACCCCGGACCGCTTCAGCAGCGCGATGCCCATCCCGTCGGAGCGGCTGACGAGCACCATCTCGCGGCCGTCGGAGTCGACGTAGGCGCGGTCGTCGGTGTGCACGCCGTCGAAGTCGGTGATGACGGCGTCCACGTCGATCGGCTCGGGCTCGTCGATGAACGGGGCGAGCGCGCGCACCAGCTCCAGGTCATCCGGGTTGTCGATCTCGACCGCGTGCTTGGGCGACACCGGCTGGACGGCGACCTGGCCGAAGAAGCGGTGGCCGTGCTCGCGCAGGCCGGAGGTGCGCATGACGTAGAAGGCGCCGTTCTCGCGGAACTCGGGGTCGCGGTCCTGGCGGCGCTGCCGGACGGCGGGGTCGTGGTTGATGCCGCCTCCGGCGGCGGTCCACAGGAACTCGTGCGTCGGCAGCCCCGACACGACCGAGTCGGCCTCCCCGTCCAGCACCTTGCGCACGGCCTCGGACAGGTTCTCCGGGTCGATGAACGCGCTGGTGCACTGCACCAGCACGACGACCTCGGGGTCCTCGCCGAGGACGTCGAGCGCGTGCAGCACCGCCGACTCGCTGGAGGCGGTCGCGCCGCTCAGCTCCTCGGGCCGCTCCACGACGATCGCCCCCGCCTCACGGGCGGTCTCGGCGATGCCCGCGTGGTCGGTGCTGACCACGACCTGGTCCACGAGCTCGGCCCGCCGGGCGGCCCGTACCGCTCGGGTGACCAGCGGGACGCCGCCGACCAGGGCGAGGTTCTTCAGGGGTACGCCCGCCGAACCTCCGCGGGCGGGAACTACGGCCAGGACTCGCAAGATCTGTCTCCTCAGTGCATCGGACTGCACCAGAAGCTAGAGGCCCGGATTGAACGGCCAGCGTCACCATCATTAACTTTCCATGGGGATCCGGTAGAGGAGTTCTGGCCGGCCGACTCCTCCGTATTGCGGGATGCGGGCGGCCACCCCCCGCTCGACCAGGTATTCCAGGTAGCGGCGGGCCGTCACGCGGGACACTCCGATCGCGTCGGCCACGGCTTGGGCGGCCATGCCCTCGGGGCTGTCGCGCAGCTTCGCGGCGACCGTGTCGAGGGTGTCGCGCGCCATGCCCTTCGGCAGCTCTGAGCTGCCCCGAAGGGTGCCGAGGACCCGGTCCACGTCCCCTTGCCCGACGGCAAGGCCCGCCTCGTCCTTGAACCGGGCGTAACGCGTCAGCTTTTCGGAGAGTGTCGCGTAGGTGAACGGTTTGAGCAGGTACTGGGAGATGCCGAGGGAGACCGCGGAGCGCACCATGGCCAGGTCGCGGGCCGAGGTGACGGCGATCACGTCGCACATGAGCCCGCCCGCGCGGATCGCCCGGCACACCTCCAGCCCGTGCATGTCCGGCAGGTACAGGTCGAGCAGGACGAGGTCCACGGGCTTGCCGCGCAGGAACCGCAGGGCAGCGCCGCCGGTCCTGACCACGCCGGCCACCTCGAAGCCCGGGGTCCGCTCGATGTAGATGCGGTTGGCCTCGGCCGTGATCTCCTCGTCCTCCACGACGAGCACGGATATCTTCGCGCCCGATCCCGGCGCCGAGATGGTCATCGCACCCGCTCCGGCACCGGCAGTCGCACGGTGAACACCGAGCCCTTCACGTCGATGGTGCCGCCCAGCCGCCGCACCGCCTGCCCCACCAGCGCCAGCCCCAGCCCGCGCCCGTCGCCCTTGGTGGTCCAGCCCTTCGCGAACGCCTGCGGGTCGGCCAGCCCGGGGCCGTTGTCGGCGACCCTGATGAGGACCGCGCCGCCGCCCGCGCTGAGGTGGACCTCCACCCGGGAGGCCGCCTCGATGGCGTTGTCGATCAGGTTGCCCACGATCGTGACGAGCTCGCGCGGGTCGAGGCCCAGGTCGTCGAGCTCGCTGTCCTGGCTGATCACGAGCTCGGCGCCGCGTTCGGCGGCCTCGGCGCTCTTGCCGAGCAGCAGCGCGGCGAGCACCGGCTCGCGTACCGCGCCGACCACCCGGTCGGTCAGCTCCTGCGCGGCGCGCAGCTCCGCCGTGCCGAGCGCCACGGCCTGTTCGGTACGGCCCAGCTCCACCAGCGTGATGACGGTGTGCAGCCGGTTGGCGGCCTCGTGGGCGGCCGAGCGCAGCGAGTCGGCGAAGTCGCGCTCGGCGTTGAGCTGCCCGGTCAGCGCCTGGAGTTCGGTGTGGTCGCGCACGGTCACGACGGTGCCGAGCCGGCTGGCGGCGCTGTTGACCGCGAGGACGCGGTCGCCGACCAGGTGGACGCGCTCGTCGTCGTCGGCCAGCACCTCCGAGAGGCCGAGTTCGTCCACGTGCCGCCCTTCGGCGTCGGCGGGCAGGCCGAGCAGCATCCTGGCGGCGTCGTTGCAGAGCGTCAGCGTGCCGTCCTTGCCCACCAGCAGCAGGCCCTCCCGGACGGCGTGCAGGACGGCGTCGTGGTGCTCGTGGATGCGGCCCAGCTCCACCGGGCCGAGGCCGTGCGTCTGGCGGCGCAGCCGCGCGGTGACCAGCCAGGTGCCGGCGGCGCCCAGCGAGAGCGCGAGCGCGACGATGAGGCCGCCCCAGGCGAGCTGGTCGCGGACCCTGGCGCTGATCTTGTTGATCGTGATGCCCGCGCTGACCAGCGCCCGGACCCGGCCGTCCGACATGACGGGGGTCACCACCCGCCTGGACTCGCCGAGTGTGCCGGGGTAGGTCTCGGTGAACGTCTCGCCCGCCAGCGCCCGCTCGGTGTGGCCGAGGTAGTGCTTGCCGATCTCGGCGGGGTTCGGGTGGGTGTAGCGGGTGCCGTCGGGTTTCATGATGGTGATGAAGTCGACGCCCGTCTGGTGGCGTACCTGCTCGGCGTACGGCTGCAGCCGTACGGACGGGTTCGGGTCGTCGAGGGCGGCCAGCACGCTGGGCGAGGCGGCCACGCTCACCGCGACGGCCCTGGCCTTGCTGCTCGCCTCGTCGGTGAGCAGCTCGTGCGCCTGCACGAGCGCGAGCACCGCGAGGCCCGCCACCGTGACGGCGACCACGAGCAGCTGCAGGACCAGCATCTGGCCCGCCAGGCTCCAGCGCCGCATCTGACATCTCCCCTGTGAACGAAACTTACTCAATGGTGACCTATGTCACTGTGAGGGGCATACTCGGGCGTCTAGAAGGTCATTCCATCACCGCTGGAGAGCCCCCCATGCGTGATCGCACTCGCTACCTCTATCTGGCCGTCATCGGGGCGGTCCTACTCGGCATCCTGGTCGGATTCGTCTGGCCGGATGTGGGCAAGGAGCTCAAACCGCTCGGCACCGGCTTCGTCGCGCTCATCCAGATGGTGATCGGGCCGATCATCTTCTGCACGATCGTGCTGGGCATCGGCTCGGTACGCCAGGCGGCCAAGGTCGGCAAGGTCGGCGGCCTCGCGCTCGGCTACTTCATCGTCATGTCCACGGTAGCCCTGCTCATCGGCCTGCTGGTCGGCAACGTCATCGACCCGGGTTCGGGGCTGCACCTCAGCGACGCCGCCAAGCAGGCCGCGGAGGCGCAGGCGGCCAAGGGCGGCGAGTCCACCACGGTCGACTTCCTGCTCGGCATCATCCCGAAGACGCTGGTGTCCTCGCTCACCGGCGGCTCGGTGCTGCAGGCGCTGCTCGTGGCGCTGCTGGCCGGGTTCGCGATCCAGGCCATGGGCGCCAAGGGCGAGCCGATCCTGCGCACCATCGAGCACTTCCAGCGGCTGACGTTCCGCATCCTCGCCATGATCATGTGGGCCGCGCCCGTCGGCGCGTTCGGCGCGATCGCCGCGGTCGTCGGGGAGACCGGGCTGGAGGCGCTCAAGAGCCTGGCGATCATCATGGTCGCCTTCTACATCACGTGCCTGCTGTTCGTCGGCGTCGTGCTCGGCTCGATCCTGTGGCTGGTCGCCCGGATCAACCTGTGGTCGCTGCTGAAGTACCTGGGCCGCGAGTTCCTGCTCATCCTGTCCACCTCCTCGTCGGAGACGGCCCTGCCCAGGCTCATCGCCAAGATGGAGCACCTGGGTGTGAGCAAGACCGTGGCCGGCATCACCGTGCCGACCGGCTACTCCTTCAACCTCGACGGCACCGCGATCTACCTGACCATGGCCACGCTGTTCATCGCCGAGGCCACCGGGGCGCCGCTGCAGTTCGGCGAGCAGATCGCGCTGCTGCTGTTCATGATGATCGCCTCCAAGGGCGCCGCGGGCGTGACCGGGGCCGGGCTGGCCACGCTGGCCGGCGGGCTGCAGGCGCACCGTCCCGCGCTGGTCGACGGCGTCGGCCTCATCGTGGGCATCGACCGCTTCATGTCCGAGGCCAGGGCGCTGACTAACTTCGCCGGCAACTCCGTCGCCACCGTGCTGGTCGCCGTCTGGACCGGCGACTTCGACCGGGAGCGCGCGAATGAGGTGCTCGCCGGGAACGCGCCGTTCGACGAGGCCACGCTGCTGGACGAGGACGACGACGACAACCGCCCCGGTCCCGACGAGTCAGGCGACCGGGAGCTGTCGAAGGTCTAGGGCTTGCGGGCGATGCCCGCGTAGCCCAGCCGCGACATGTCCGCGTCGAGGAAGATCGGGATGTCGCGATCGATGTACGGCCACCCGAGCTCCGGCCCGATGCCGTTGGCGAGGTGGCCGGGCGGGATGAACTCGAAGTCACCGAAGAAGGCCGCGATCTCCTTGCCGGGTCGCGGCCTGAACGGCATGTTGGCCCGCTGGTAGAACTCGACCACCCGGTCCGTCAGCGCCGAGTGGGAGTCGCTGCCCACGTGCGAGATGGCCAGATAGCTGCCCGGCGCCATCGCCTCGCGGTAGCCGGCCACGAACGTGCTCGGGTCGTCCTCGTCGGGGATCAGATGCAGGATGAACATCATCAGCACGGCCACCGGCCGCTCGAAGTCCAGGAGCGCGCGCACTTCGGGGTTGGCCAGGATCTCCTTCGGCCGGCGCACGTCGCCCAGCACCATGGCCACCCGCTCCGGGTCGGCCAGCAGGGCCCTGCCGTGCGTGGCCACCACCGGGTCGTTGTCCACGTAGACCACGCGGGCATCGGGGGTGTGGCGGAGCGCGACCTCGTGCACGTTCTCCTGCGCCGGCAGGCCGGAGCCGAGGTCAAGGAACTGCGTGATGCCCTGTTCGCACAGGTAACGCACGAACCGGCCAATGAGCGCCCGGTTCTCCCTGGTGCCTTCACGGGTTTCGGGAACCGCGCTCAGGACCAGCTCGGCCAGATCCCTGTCGGCCTGGAAATTGTCCTTGCCACCCAGGAAGTAGTCGTACATGCGCGCCGCGTTAGGGATGTGAGGGTCGACGCCCTGCGGCGCTTGTTCCGTCATGACACCATGATCTATGACTTGAGCACCGGAAATCTACGAAAAGCGGTCAAACAGCCGGAAGTCTCAACACAAATCGCGCCCCGCCCACACGGTCCTCAACGGTGATCTGGCCCCCATGGGCCACCACGACGTCACGCGCGATGGCCAGGCCCAGACCCGTTCCGCCGGCATCGCGGCTGCGGGCGGCGTCCAGGCGGGTGAAGCGCTGGAAGATGCGCTCGCGATCCTCCTCGGCGATCTCCACGCCGTCGTTCTCGACCGCCAGCAGCGCCGTGTGCTCGCCCTCCCTGCGGACCTCGACCTGGACCGTGTGCTCGGCGTGGCGCTGGGCGTTGTCCAGCAGGTTCGTCAGCACCCTGGCGAGCTGGAGCCGTACGCCCTCGACCACCACCCCCTCGGTCAGTTCCACGTGCACGGGCACCTTGTCGCAGCGCACGGTCAGCTCCTGGCGCACCAACTCGGCGAGGTCCACCCGCTCCTTGGCCACGTCCACCCGGGAGCCGATCCTGGCCAGCAGCAGCAGGTCGGTGATGATGGCCTCCAGGCGGTCGGTGTCGCGCAGCGCGCTGTCCACCAGCGCCTCGACGTCGGTGTCGTCGGGATAGAGCTGGGCGCTCTCCAGCTGGGCGCGCAGGCCCGCGATGGGGGTGCGCAGCTCGTGCGAGGCGTCGGAGGCGAACTGGCGCTGCTGCTGGGCCGAGCGTTCCAGCCGGGCCAGCGTGCCGTTGACGGACCTGGCGAGCTGGGACACCTCGTCCTGGCCCGGCGGCTGCGTGACGCGCCGGCTCAGGTCGCCCGCGTGTACGGCGTCCAGCTCGGCCCGCAGGGTCGCCACCGGCCTCAGCGCGCGCCCCGTGACCAGCCACGTGGCCCACGACGCCAGCCCGATCAGCACCCCGACCTCGATGAACACCACCACTTCCAGGCCGCGGTTGGCCAGCAGGTCGGGTGTGCTGCGGCCCGCGTAGACCACGGGGGAGTCGGCGAACAGGCTCACCCGGACGGCCGTGACGTGGATGCACTCGGTCGGCAGGCAGTTCATCACGCTGACCACCCGGTTCTCGGGCGTGGGGCGGATGTCGCTGAGCGGCGGCAGGTTCCTGGCCGCGTCGCTGCTGGCCAGGATCTGCCCGTTGGGGCCGACGACCTGGATCAGGTCCACCGGCGGGTTGGGCACCGGGATGGCGGCGCCCATGGGCAGCGCGCCGCCGCGCATCTCGTACGCGATCCGCTCGGCCGTGTCCCGGGTGTCGCGGAAGACGCTGGCCGTCATCAGCGATCTGGCGGTGATCACCCCGGCGACGGCCACGGGGATGAGCACGAGGGCGGCTACAGCCGTCGCGATGAGGGTGACGCGTCCGCGCAGGGATCTGGCCCACCAGGGTGGCACCCTGTGAGGTTACCGAGCGTGATTACCGACATTTGCCGCGTTAAGGGAAAGATTCCCCCAACCCCGGGGCCGGATCCGGTCAGCGCTGGATCCAGACCGCGGTGTCCGGCGGGATGGCCCCGTCCTCGGCCAGCGGGCCGCTGGACAGCAGCACCTCGCCGCCCAGGTCGAGCCGCACCGGCTCCTCGCCCGTGTTGAGCACCACGACCAGCCCCGGGTCGCGCTCGATGGCCAGCACGTCCTTGGGGGAGTCGAGCCACGTCACGGTGCCGCCGCCGAGCGCCGGGTGCTCCCTGCGGAGCTTCAGCGCGGCGCGGTAGAGGTTCAGGGTGGAGGCGGGGTCGTGCTCCTGGGCCTCGGCCGACAGCGGCCCCCACGAGGCGGGGATCGGCAGCCAGGGGTCGCGCCAGCCGAAGTCGCCGGAGGCGGTCCACGGGATCGGCACCCGGCAGCCGTCGCGGCTCTCGCCGGTGCGCCGGAAGGCCGGGTCCTGGCGCAGCTCGTCCGGCAGGTCGAGCACCTCGGGCAGGCCCAGCTCCTCGCCGTTGTAGAGGTAGGCCGAGCCGGGCAGGGCCAGCATGAGCACCGTGGCCGCCCGGGCGCGGGCCAGGCCGCCGTGGCGGGTGACGTGGCGGGGCTTGTCGTGGTTCGACAGCACCCACGTGGTGGGCGCGCCGACCAGCTCCGACTCCTTCAGCGCCTTCTCGATGACGGTACGGAACGACTTGGCGTGGAAGTCGGCCATCATGAACTCGAACGAGAACGCCTGGTGCAGCTCGTCGGGCCCGACGTAGCGGGCCAGCCGCTCGGGGGAGGACACCCACGCCTCGGCCACCGCCATCCGGCCGCCGGGGTAGGAGTCGAGGATCGGCCGCCACTCGCGGTAGATCTCGTGCACGCCGTCCTGGTCGAAGTACGGGAGCTGCTCGTCGCCGAGCATCTCGGCCTGGCGGCCCTCCTTCGGCCCCACGTCGGGCAGCCCGGCGGCCTTGATCATGCCGTGCGCCACGTCGACCCTGAAGCCGTCCACGCCCCGGTCGAGCCAGAAGCGCAGGATGTCGCGGAACTCGGCGCGCACGTCCGGGTTCTCCCAGTTGAGGTCCGGCTGCTCGGGGGCGAACAGGTGCAGGTACCACTGCCCGTCCGCCGCCTGCGTCCAGGCGGGGCCGCCGAAGATCGACTCCCAGTCGTTGGGCTCGTCGCGGAAGATGTAGCGGTCGCGCAGCCCGGCCTGGAACCAGGGGTGCCGGTCGGAGGAGTGGTTCGGCACCAGGTCCACGATGACCCTGATGCCCTTGTCGTGGGCGTCGGCGATGAGAGCGTCGAAGTCGGCGAGCGTGCCGAACATGGGGTCCACGTCCCGGTAGTCGGCCACGTCGTAGCCGCCGTCGGCCATGGGGGAGGTGTAGAAGGGGCTCAGCCAGATGGCGTCCACGCCCAGGTCGGCGAGGTAGCCGAGGCGGTCGCGCACGCCGGCGAGGTCGCCCATGCCATCGCCGTCCGCGTCGGCGAAGCTGCGCGGGTAGACCTGGTACACGACGGCGTCACGCCACCAGTCGTCGTTGCCGAGCATGGCTGTCCTTCCCTGGATGCCCGAGATGTCCCGTGAGGTTGTGGTGAAGGATGTCGCGGTCGTTCGGCCGGGGTCAAGCGCAACTTGCGGAAAGTTGCATACGTCACCCTGACCCGCTCGTACTCCTGCCTGAGGCCGCTTGCGGGAGGCGCTTTCGCGGGGTTCGGTGAGGATCACGTAACGCTCTTTCGCAAGTTCTTCCAATTCTTGCAAAGAGCCGCTAACGTCCCGGAAACGTTAGAGCTTTCTTCCGGCGGCGCTCGCGTGGCACCGCCGTTCCTGCGTGACCTCAGGAGGTCCCATGCGCATGCGGGCTCTGGGTGTGGCCGCTCTCGCGACCCTCGCTTTCGCCGCCACGGCGTGCGGCGAATCCCAGCCGGCTTCCCCGTCGGCGTCCCCGGCGGCACCCGGTGCGTCCGCCTCCGCCCCGGCGGCCAAGAGCGGCGGCACGCTCGTGATCTGGGCCGACCCCAGCCGCGTCAAGCCGCTCAAGCCGTTCGCCGACCAGTTCGGCACCGAGAACGGCGTGACCGTCGAGGTGAAGGAGATCAGCAAGGACAACCAGACGACCTTCCTCACCGCCTCCCAGCAGGGCAGCGGCCCCGACATCATGATCGGCGCGCACGACTGGATCGGCAACCTCGTGCAGAACGGCGCCATCGACCCCGTCACCCTGACCGACGAGCAGAAGGCCGCCTTCTCTGCCAAGGCGATGCAGGCCGTGACGTTCAACGGGCAGGTCTACGGCGCCCCGTACGCGGTGGAGAACATCGCCCTGATCCGCAACACCAAGCTCGCCCCCGACGCGCCCGCCTCGATCGAGGACATGATCGCCAAGGGCAAGGAGCTCAAGGCGGCCGGCAAGGTCAAGGAGGTGCTCTGCATCCCCGTCGGCCAGAAGGGCGACGCCTTCCACGTCTACCCGATCTTCGCCTCCGCGGGCGGCGCGCTGTTCGGCGCCACCTCCACCGGCGACCCCGACCCCAAGCAGGTGCTGGTCGGCTCGCCCGACTCGGTCAAGGCGTTCGGCAAGCTCAAGGACCTGGGCGAGAAGGGTGACGGCGCGCTGCGCACGTCGATCACGAACGAGAACTACATCGTGAACTTCGCCGGCGGCAAGTGCGCCTACCTGATCTCCGGCCCGTGGGCGATGAGCGAGGTCAAGAAGGGCGGCATCACGTACGACATCACGGCCGTCCCGTCGTTCAAGGGCGGCAAGCCCGCCACCCCGTTCGTCGGCGTGCAGACGTTCTTCGTGGCCTCCAAGGGCAAGAACAAGGCCCTGGCCCAGGAGTTCGTCGCCAACTACGTGACCAACAAGGACGTCGCGAAGGCGCTCTACGAGGCCGACCCGCGGCCCCCGGCGCTGACCGCCGCCCTCCAGGAGGTCCAGGCGAGCGACCCGGACGCCGTCAAGTTCATGGAGGCGGGCAAGGACGGCCTGCCGATGCCGGCCATCCCCGAGATGGCGGCCATCTGGGAGCCGTTCGGCATCGCCGAGAACGCCGTCGTCAAGGGCGGCGACGCGGCCAAGGCCGCTGCGGCCGCGCAGAAGGCCATCGACGGCTCGCTCAAGCACTGATCATGACCCTCGACGTGCGCGAGGCCCCAAGAAAAGGCGGGGAGCCCAAGGCGGCTCCACGGCCCCGCCGGGAGATCACCACGGCGTTCGTGGTGAGCAGGATCGCGGTGCTGGCCGTGGCCGCCGCGATCCTGCTCTACGCCGCGCCGCCGCTGGTCGCCGCCGAATCATGGGTCTCGCTGGGGCTGCTGGGCGCCGTCAGCGCGGCCATCGCCTACCTCTACCTGACCCGCCGCTTCATCCCGGCCAAGTATCTGGTCCCCGGCACCGTCTTCCTGATCGCGTTCCAGGTGTTCCCCGTGGCCTACACGGTCACCACCGCGTTCACGAACTTCGGCGACGGGCACCGCGGCGACAAGGCCGCCGCCGTCACCGCCATCGAGACCGGCTCGGTGCGCCAGACCCCCGGCTCGCCCGAGTACGCCATGACGGCCGCCCTGCGCGGTGACGAGCTGGTGTTCCTGCTGGTCGACCCCAAGACCAAGCAGGTGCGGCTGGGCGACGCCAAGGGGCTGTCGCCGCTGGCGGGCGCCCAGGTCGGGGTCACCGGCAAGGTGCTGGCGGCCCCAGGGCTGACCGTGCTCAAGACGCCCGAGGCCGCAGCCCGCGGGCAGGAGATCTCCGCGCTGGCCGTGCCGACCGGCGACGGCGTGATCAAGGCGAACGGGCTCAGCCGGGCCGTCGAGGGCAAGGCGGCGCTCGTGTACGACGCCGGCTGCGACTGCGTGCGCGGCAACGGCGACACCTGGACGGCCGACGAGAGCCAGGGCTTCTTCGTCAACGCCAAGGGCGAGCACCTGGCGCAGGGCTGGCAGGTCGGCGTCGGCCTCGACAACTTCGCTCGGGTGCTGACAAATCCGACTATTTCGGGATATTTCGCGGGGGTGTTCGGCTGGAACCTGGTCTTCGCGCTGGCCTCCGTGCTCGGCACGTTCGCGCTCGGCATGTCGGTCGCGCTGGCGCTGCACCACCCGCGGATGCGCGGCACCCGCTTCTACCGGATCGCGCTGATCCTGCCGTACGCGATGCCCGCCTTCGCCATGCTGCTGGTCTGGCGTGACATGTTCAACCGCGACTTCGGCCTGATCAACCAGCTTCTCGGCGCCAACGTCGACTGGCTGGGCGAGACCGGGACCGCCCGGTTCGGGGTGATCCTGGTCAACCTCTGGCTCGGCTTCCCGTACATGTTCCTCGTCACCACCGGCGCGCTGCAGGCCATCCCGCGCGAGCTGACCGAGGCGGCGGCCATCGACGGGGCCACGCCGTGGAAGGCGTTCCGGCGGGTGACGCTGCCGCTGCTGCTGGTGGCGCTCACGCCGCTGCTGATCTCGTCGTTCGCCTACAACTTCAACAACTTCAACGCGATCGCGCTCACCACCGAGGGCGGGCCGTTCCCGGCCGACAACCCGCAGGTGGGCGGCACGGACCTGCTGATCACCTACACCTTCAGGCTGGCGTTCGGGGCGGGCGGGGCGCAGTTCGGCTTCGCCGCGGCGGTCTCGGTGTTCATCTTCACGATCGTGGCCGTCATCTCGGCCGTGGCGTTCCGCCGTACCCGCAAGCAGGAGGAGGTCTACGCGTGAAGCTCGCCCTCAGGCACGTCTTCGTGCTGATCGTGTGCGCGTTCGCGCTCTTCCCGATCCTGTTCGTGGTCTCGGCCGCGATCAACCCCATGGGCACGCTGGCCTCCACCGACCTGCTGCCGACCGGGGCCAGCCTGGCCAACTTCGCCCACCTGCTGACCTCCGACAGCTACCCGTTCGGCCGGTGGTTCTTCAACTCGGTGTTCATCGCGCTGGTGGCGTCGTTCGCGAGCCTGCTGCTGTCGATGCTCGCCGCGTACGCCTTCAGCCGCATGCGCTTCGCGGGCCGCCGGGTCGGGCTGCTGGCGCTGCTGCTCATCCAGATGTTCCCGCAGTTCCTGGCCATCGTGACGATCTTCATGATCTTCACCAGGGTGACCGAGCTGTATCCGGCCTTCGGGTTCAACACCGTGTGGGGGCTGATGCTGCTCTACCTCGGCGGCGCGCTCGGCGTGAACACCTGGCTGATGAAGGGCTTCCTCGACACCGTGCCGAAGGAGCTGGACGAGGCCGCCACCGTGGACGGGGCCACGCACGCGCAGATCTTCTGGCGGGTCATCATGCCGCTGGTCACGCCGATCCTCGCGGTCACGGCGCTGCTGGCGTTCATCGGCACGATGAGCGAGTTCCTCATGGCGAACGTGTTCCTGCGCGACCCCGAGAGCAAGACCCTCGCCGTCGGCATGTACGGGATGATCGCCGGCGACCACCGCAACGCGAACTTCGGCATGTTCGCCGCGGCGACGCTGCTTACCGCGATTCCGACGGTGAGTGTGTTCCTCTGGTTGCAGAAGTACATCGTCTCCGGGCTCACCGCCGGGGCTGTCAAGGGATAGGTGCATTTGCGCTTCATCGGGGAGCCGCATCACGACGGCTCAGCTCTGTACGTCTCCGAGCAGGAGCCCGCACTCGGCTCGCGGGTGACGCTGTGGCTGCGGGCGCCGCTGGCCGCCGGGATCACGGGCGTGCACGTGCGTACCGTGCACGACGGCGAGCCGCGCTACGCCGAGGCGGCGCCGGACCCGTCGCGGCGGGAGGCCGGCGGGTACGGCGGCACGGACGTCTGGTGGCGGGCCGAGATCACCGCGGTCAACCCGGTGACCCCGTACCGGTTCCTGCTCGCCACGCGGGGCGGCCAGGCGTGGCTGACCGCGGCCGGGCTCGTCACCCACGACGTGACCGACGCGGGCGACTTCCGCCTCGTGTGCCATCAGCCGCCGCCCTCCTGGATGTCGGACGCGATCGTCTACCAGATCTTCCCCGACCGCTTCGACCGCTCCCGGCCCATGCGCGACCTGCCCGACTGGGCGCTGCCGCGCGACTGGGACCACGACCCGGTCATCCCCGCCGGCCCCGGCACCGCGGGGCAGTTCTACGGCGGCGACCTCGACGGCGTCGCCCAGCGGCTCGACCACGTCCAGAGCCTCGGCGTGAACACCGTCTACCTGACGCCGATCTTCCCCGCCCGCTCCAACCACCGCTACAACGCCTCCACGTTCGAGCACGTCGATCCTCTGCTCGGCGGCGACGAGGCGCTGCACCGCCTGTCCGGCGCCCTGCACGCCCGCGGCATGCGGCTGCTCGGCGACATCACCACCAACCACTGCGGCGACACCCACGAATGGTTCACCGCGGCCGTCTCCGACGTGAACGCGGTCGAGCGCGAGATGTTCTACTTCGACCCCGACTCCGGCGACTACGAGTCCTGGTGGGGCGTCAAGACGCTGCCCAAGCTCAACTGGGGCAGCGAGCTCGTCCGCGCCCGCATGCGGGCCGTGCTGAAGAAGTGGCTCGGGCCGCTGGACGGCTGGCGCGTGGACGTGGCCAACATGACCGGCAGGCGGGCCGCCGACGACCACAACCACGAGGTCGCCGCCATGCTGCGGGCCGAGCTGGGCCCCGAGGCCGCGTTCATCGCCGAGCACAACCACGACGCCTCCTCCGACCTCGACCGCGACGGCTGGCACGGCACCATGAACTACGGCGGCTTCACCCGCCCCGTCTGGACCTGGCTGCGCGGGCCCGAACTGGACCTCGACCACTTCCTCGGCGTGCCGGGCGGCGTCCCGGCGCGCGACGGGACGGCCGCGCTGGCCACGTTCCGGTCGTTCGCGTCCCACATGTCGTGGCGCTCGCTCGTCCACTCCTGGCAGCTGCTCGACTCGCACGACTCGCCCCGCATCCGCACCGTCACCGGCTCGCGCGAGCGCCACCTGCTCGCGCTCGGCCTGCAGGCCACGCTGCCGGGCACGCCGATGGTGTTCGCGGGCAGCGAGTTCGGCCTGACCGGGGTGAACGGCGAGCACTCCCGTACCCCGATGCCCTGGAACCGGCCCGCGGACCAGGACCTCCCGACGCTGGCGGCCTACCGGGAGCTGTTCGGGCTGCGCCGCGCCGAGCCCGCGCTGCGCCACGGCGGCCTGCGCTGGCTGCACGCCGACGCCGACTGCCTGGTCTTCGCGCGGGAGACGTACGAGGAGTCGATCCTGGTGTGCGTGCGGCGGGCGCCCGGCGCGCCGCTGCGCCTCGGCGTCCACGCGCACGGCCTCTACAACGCCGAGGACGGGGACGTGCTTCCGGGCGACGGACCTTCGGTGCGTCTCTGGCGTCTCGCGCGCTGATCACGCTACCTTGGGCTACCCCCCCCATCCGCTCCAACTCGATAGTGGTGTGCTCGAATGAGGTTGCTGCCCGTAGCCGTCATGGCGGCTGTCCTGCCTGCTTTCTCGCCTGCGGCCTCGGCCCACGCGCTGGCGGGCACCACGTACTACGTGGACTCGAAGTCGGGTAACGACGACGCGGCGGGCACCAGCGCCACCGCGCCGTGGAAGTCCCTTGACAAGGTCAACTCCGCCGACCTCAAGCCGGGCGACGCGGTCAGCTTCAAGCGCGGCAGCTCCTTCACCGGCCCGCTCAAGCTGGAGGCCAACGGCACCGCGGCCAGGCCCATCGTCATCCAGGCGTACGGCACCGGCCCGCTGGCCAGGATCAGCGGCATGGACGACGACTGCGTCGTGCTCAGCGGCGACCACTGGCGCGTCGGCGGCCTGCGGGCCTCCCGCTGCCGCTGGGCCGGCTTCGAGGTCGCCGGCGACAGCAACGAGCTGGCCGGCGTGCAGGCCGACGGCAACATCGCGGGCGTCTACGTCACCCCGTCCGGCTCGCGCAACGTCATCCGCGACAGCGTCCTGACCGACAACAACCGGATGAGCGTCAACGACGAGGGCGGCGACAACGACTCCGGCGCCTTCGGCGTGCTGCTCAACGGCGACGACAACCTCGTGACCGGCAACACCATCACCGGCAGCTACGCCAAGAGCGCCGACTACGGCACCGACGGGGCCGCCGTCGAGATCTTCGACGGCGACCGCAACCGCGTCACCCACAACATCTCCAGGAACAACGAGACGTTCACCGAGCTCGGCGCCCAGAAGGGCAAGACCGCCACCGGCAACGTGTTCGCCTTCAACGTCGTGACCTCCTCCCGCAGCCGCGGCTCGTTCCTCATCACCCGCGGCCCGCGCCACATCGTCGGGCCCGTGAAGGGCACGATCGCCGTCCAGAACTCGGTCTACCTGCCGGCCCGGGACACCATCGGCTGGTCCTGCCACGACGGCTGCGCCCCGTCGATCCTGAAGCTGCGCAACAACGTGATCGTGGTGGGCGGCGAGGCCGGCTGGGAGGACGGCAAGGGGGCCGACGAGGGCGGCAGCGTCTACCAGGGCCGGGTGAACAAGTTCAAGCTGGGGCCGAAGTCGATCGTGGCCGACCCGAAGTTCGTCTCCCGTACCGACCTGCGGCTGCGGCCCGGCTCGCCGGCGCTCGGCCGCGGCCTGACCCTCAACCCCGCGTGGTACGGCGGCAAGGCGCTCGGCAAGGACATGGTCGGCAGGCCCCTGGCCGGCGCGCCCGACGCAGGCGCCTACCAGCGCTGACGCGCCCCTCCTGGCCCTTCCCGCATCGGCGTCGCCCCCTGCGCCGGTGCGGGGACTCCTGGGCCACGTGGCACCGCCATACCCATGGACGCCGGGGGCGCGGTCTGCCGCGCTCCCCATTCCCCCCAAAGGACCGCAACCCCGGACAGTGGGAAAGGCTCCTCCGCCTGGCGAGTGTAAAGATGCAGTGAGTGTAAGCTTGCATGCCATGGAGGAGTCCCGGCGCGAGCGCAAGAAGCGGCAGACCAGGCAGTTGCTCGTCGGCACGGCGCTCAGGCTGTTCGCCGAGCAGGGATACGAGCAGACGACCGTCGCGCAGATCGCCGCCGCGGCCGACGTCGCCACCAAGACGTTCTTCAACTACTTCCCGACCAAGGAAGACGTGCTGTTCGCCGAGGTCCTGGAGTACATGGAGCAGATGGCCGGCGTGGTCGCCGAGCGCGAGCCGTCGGACCGCGTCGCCGACGTGCTGCTCAAGACCTACGACCGGGTCATCGCCCACTACCTGACCAAGGGCCCGCTGGCGGGCGACCGCGAGCTGACGAAGGTCTACGACCACCTGGTCGCGACCGTGCCCTCCATCCAGGCCAAGGCCCTGCACATGATGTTCGGGGTGCAGCGCGAGGTGGCCCGGCACCTGCTGGAGGCCTTCCCCGACGAGCTCGACCCGATCAGCGCCGCGGCGGTGGCGGGGGCGTTCGTGGGCGCGGTCCAGGGGGCGGGCGGCGCCGCCCGCGAGGCCGGCCAGTCCGATGAGGAGATCGTGGCCTCGATGGCCCGCGCCGCCGAGATCGCCATCGGCGGGCTGCGCCCGTTCTAGAGTGGACGGGTGCTTCCAGATCTTCGCCAGCCGCTGGTGCGGCAGCTCGCCGAGTCCGACGTCCCCCGGCGCTACTGGCACCTGGGCGACGAGGACGGGCGGGCCTGGCTGTTCGAGAGCGTCGAGGGCGACGGCCTCGAACAGTGGGCGATCAGGCAGGTGCTGGTGAGCGCCGACCGGACCGCCCGCCGCTACTGGTGGCGCCACCTGCAGGACGAGTACGGCTTCCTCACCGACCAGCCGCTGGAGGTCTGGGAGCTGGCCGAGATCACGGAGCAGGCGTTCGAGGCCGTCTGGGAGGCGAGCGACTGAGGCGTCAGCTGCCGGCGGCCAGCACCGGGTAGAGGTGCTCCAGCTCGCCCGAGAGCCCGGCCTTCGACTGCCGGCTGATGGCGTCGGCCAGCACCTCGTAGGCCCCGGTCTCCAGGGCGTCGAGGGCCTGCGCGACGACCTCCTCGGGGGTGATCTTGGGTCCGGTGACGTGGGCGGCCATGTCGGTGTCGATGTAGCCCGCGTGCACCCCAAGGACGTGGGTGCCCTGCTCCTTCAGCTCCAGCCGCAGGGCGTTGGTCAGGGACCACGCCGCCGCCTTCGACGCGGCGTACCCGCTCGCCTGGGGAAACGTGATGAACGACAGCACCGACAGGACGTTCACCAGCGCCCCGCCGCCGTTGCGGGCCAGGACGGGGGCGAAGGCGCGGCTCATGGACAGCGTGCCGAAGTAGTTGGTGTCCATCTCGGCGCGCGCCGAGTCCAGGTCCGAGCTGCCGGAACGCGAGATGCCGGCGTTGTTGACGAGCAGGTCCACGTCGCCGCAGCGCTCGGCCGCGGCCGCGACGGCGGCCGGGTCGGTGACGTCGAGCTCGATCGGGGTGAGGTTCGTGCCGGTGATCGTGGCGGGGTTCCTGGCGGCCGCGTAGACCGTGCGGGCTCCCCGGTCCAGGAGGGCCTGGGCGAAGGCGGCGCCCAGGCCGCGGTTGGCGCCGGTGACGAGTGCGACGCTGCCGGAGATCTTCATGACGACTGCTCCAAAGGTGTTGTCAGGGACGTTCGAGGATGAGGGCGTTGGCGAGGCCGCCCGCCTCGCACATGGTCTGCAGCGCGTAGCGGGCGCCGCGCTCGGCCATGGCGTGGACCAGGGTCGTGGCGATGCGGGCGCCGCTGGCGCCCAGCGGGTGGCCGAGGGCGATGGCGCCGCCCTTGACGTTGACCTTGGCCGGGTCGGCGCCGGTCTCCTGGAGCCAGGCCAGCACGACGCTCGCGAACGCCTCGTTGACCTCGAACAGGTCGATGTCGGCGAGGCTCAGCCCCGCGCGGCGCAGGACCTTCTCGGTGGCCGGGATGACGCCGGTGAGCATGAGGATCGGGTCCGAGCCGACGACGGCGAAGCTGTGCATGCGGGCCAGGGGCCGCAGGCCCAGGCGGGCCGCCGTCTCCGAGGTGGTGACCAGTACGGCCGCCGCCCCGTCGTTGATCGGGCTGCTGTTGCCCGCGGTCACCGACCAGTCGATCTGCGGGAACCGCTCGGCGTAACCGGGATCGGTGAAGGCGGGCCTGAGCCCGGCCAGGATCTCCGGCGTCGTGCTCGGGCGTACCGACTCGTCCCGGTCGAGGCCGCCGACGGGCGCGAGCTCGCCGGCGAAGGAGGAGGCGGCGGCCTTGCGGTGCGAGCCGGCGGAGAACTCGTCGAGCTGCTCGCGGCTGAGCGACCACTTGGCCGCGATCAGCTCCGCGCTGATGCCCTGCGGCACCAGGCCGCCGGGGAAGCGCGCGGCCAGCGCCGGGCCGAACGGGTCGGCGCCCGCGGGCACGTTCGACCACATCGGCACCCGGCTCATCGACTCCACGCCGCACGCCACCACCAGGTCGTACGCGCCGGACATGACCCCTTGGGCGGCGAAATGCACCGCCTGCTGTGACGAACCGCACTGCCGGTCCACCGTGACCGCGGGCACCGACTCCGGGAGGCCGGCCGCCAGCCAGGCGTTGCGGGTGGTGTTCATGGCCTGCTCGCCCACCTGGTCGACGCAGCCGCCGATCACGTCGTCCACCAGGGACGGGTCCACCCCGCTGCGCTCGATCAGGGTGCGCAGCGTGTGCGCGAGCAGGTCCACCGGGTGGATCGCGGACAGGCCGCCGCCCGGTTTGCCCTTGCCGATCGGAGTACGTACGGCTTGCACGATGACGGCATCACGCACAGCGCCCTCCTCATCAGTTGGAAAACTGAACCCACTCTAAACCCGGTGGGTTTGATTTTCCAACGGACCCCCTTGATCAGGAGGTGGAGCGCGCGAGGCCGTCGATGATCAGCTGGATGGCCGCGTCGAAGGTGCGGCCGATCTCCTCGGGATCGTCCGACATGTGTCCCTCGGTCTCGGCCAGGATGAAACCCGAGACGAACGCGTGCAGGATGTCGCTCGTCCGCCGCAGCTCCGACTCCGGCACCCCCGCCAGCCGCAGGATGCGGTAGAGCGTCTGCCAGACGGGCAGCCGCCGGTCGGCGACGAGCCTCGGATGGGTGTGGACATATCTCCATATGGCGGGGTGTTCTTTCGCGTGCCGGTGATAGTCCAGCGCCAGCGCCATGAGCTGCTCCTCCCACGGGGCGCCGTCGTCCGGCGGGACGTGCATGCGCTCGGCCGTCGTGGCGCAGACCAGCGCCAGCAGCGCGTCCTTGCTCTCCACGTGGTGGTAGAGCGACATCGGGTTGACGTTCAGCTCGGCCGCCAGCTTGCGCATGGACAGCCCGTCCACCCCGCTCTCGTCCATCAGGCGCACCGCCGTGGTGCCGATCTCGTCGAGGGTCAGGGGTGCGCCCCTGCGTGCGCTCACTGCCATACACCGTATGGTAGCGTCAGCCATACGGTGTATGGCTACTCGAAGGGAGCAATCATGGCGGAGATCCCCGCCCCGCAGGGCCTGCCCATCCTCGGCAACACGCTGCAGATTCCCTCTCACTCGCCGATGGAGCACTTCGCCCAGGTCGCCACCCGTTACGACGAGGGCATCTACCGGCTGGAGATCGTCGGCCGCACGGTCGTGGTGGTGTACGACCCCGACCTGGTCGCCGAGGTGTGCGACGAGAGCCGGTTCGTCAAGCGGATCAAGCCGCCGCTGACGATCGTGCGCGACTTCGCCGGTGACGGGCTGTTCACGGCCGACCCGGACGAGCCGGTGTGGGGGCACGCGCACCGCATCCTGATGCCGGCCTTCAGCCAGCGGGCCATGAAGGCCTACTACGGGCAGATGCTCGAGATCGCCGAGCAGCTCGTCGAGTCGTGGGCCGCCCGCCAGGGGGAGGACCTGCCCGTCGCCGACGACATGACCAGGCTGACCCTGGACACGATCTCGCTCACCGGGTTCGGCTACCGGTTCAACTCCTTCGACTCTCCCGAGCTGCACCCGTTCCTGCAGGCCATGGGCGGCGCGCTCACCGAGGCCATGCTGCGCAACCAGCAGCTGCCGTTCGTCACCAAGCTCAAGCGCGGGCGCGAGGAGGCGTACCGGCGCGACATCGCCACCATGCAGTCGCTGGTGGACGACGTGATCACGCAGCGCCGCGCCGAGGGCGTCACCGGCTCCAAGGACCTGCTCGGCCTCATGCTGGAGGCGTCCGACCCGCAGAGCGGCGCCCGCCTGTCCGACGAGAACATCCGCAACCAGGTCCTCACCTTCCTCATCGCCGGCCACGAGACCACCAGCGGCCTGCTCTCCTTCGCCCTCTACAACCTGCTGCGTGAGCCGCACACCCTGGCCCGCGCCTATGAGGAGGTGGACCGGCTGCTGCCGGGCGACGAGCCGCCCACGTACGAGACGATCATGAAGCTCGACGTCATCGCGCGCGTCCTGGAGGAGACCCTGCGGCACTGGTCGCCGATCCCGGGGTTCAGCGTCAGCGCGGTCGAGGACACCACGATCGGCGGCTACCCCATCGCCAGGGACCAGGGCGTCATCGTGCTGCTGCCGGTGCTGCACCGCAGCCCCAAGGCGTGGGAGCGGCCGGACGAGTTCGACATCGACCGCTGGCTGCCGGAGAACAAGCAGAGCCATCACCCCGGGGCGTACAAGCCGTTCGGCAACGGCGAGCGGGCCTGCATCGGCCGCCAGTTCGCGCTGACCGAGGCCAGGCTGGCGCTGGCGATGATCCTGCGGCGGTTCGCGATCTCCGACCCGAGCGTCTACCGCATGAAGATCAAGCAGACCCTCACCCTCAAGCCCGACGGGTTCACGCTCAGGGTCCGCGAGCGGCGGGCGCACGAGCGGACCGTCGTCGTGGCCCAGGAGGTCGAGGAGAGCGCGCAGCAGGAGATCGCCGTCACCGGCGTGCCTCTCACCGTCGCCTACGGCTCCAACCTCGGCACCAGCTCCGACATCGCCGAACGCCTGGCCGAGCGGGCCGGCCGCGCGGGCTTCGCCACGACGCTGACCTCCCTCGACGACATGACGCCGCCGAGCGAGGGCCTGCTGATCGTGGTCGCCTCCTCCTACAACGGCAAGGCCCCCGACAACGCCCAGCGCTTCGACGCGCTGGAGGCGCTGCCCGATCTGTCCGGGGTCCGGCTGGCCGTGCTGGGCTGCGGGAACACGCAGTGGCCCACGTACCAGGAGTTCCCGAAGCGCGCGTACGAGAAGCTGACGGCCGCCGGAGCGGTGCCGCTGATCGAGCGCGGCGAGGCCGACGCGGACGGCGACTTCGACGGCGACGTGACCGCCTGGACGGCCGGGCTGTGGGCGGCGCTGGCCGAGGAGTACTCGGCCTCCACCGAGAGCGCCGGGCCGCGTTACGAGATGGAGGTGCTCAGCGAGGCCGAGGTCAGGCCCTCGGTCGTCTCCTCGCGCGCGTTCCCGCTGACCGTCGTCTCCAACGAGGAGCTGACCTCCGACCCGACCGGCCTCTGGGACTTCTCGACCGAGGCGCCGCGTCCCGGCGTGCGCTCCATCGTGGCCCGGCTGCCCGAAGGAGTCACCTACTCGGCGGGCGACCACGTGGCCGTCTTCGCCAAGAACGACCCCGAGCTGGTGGAGTGGGCGCTGCGCTGCCTGCGCGTCCCCCGCGACCAGGTGGTACGGCTGCGCGCCGCCGGATCCACCCACCTGCCCGTGGACACGGCGGTCACGGCGGGTCTGCTGCTGACCGAGTTCGCCGAGCTGCAGGAGGTGGCCACCAGGTCGGACCTGGAGGCGCTGGCCGCGCACACCGCCTGCCCCTGGACCAGCGGTCAGCTCGCCGAGCTGACCGCGAACTACGCCGACGAGATCCTCGCCAAGCGCGTCTCCCCGCTCACCCTGCTCGACCGCTTCCCCGCGATCGAGCTGCCGCTGCCGGTGTTCCTGGAGATGGCCGGGCCGATCAAGCCGCGCTACTACTCCGTCTCCTCCTCGCCGCTGGCCGACCCCTCGCTCGTACGCCTCACCGTCGGCCTCGTCGAGGGCCCGGCCTGGTCCGGCTCGGGCACCTACCAGGGGATGTGCTCGGCCTACCTCGCCGCCCTCAAGGAGGGCGAGGTGTTCTACGGCTACATCCGCGTGCCCGCGCCGCCGTTCCGGCTGCCGGACGACCCGGCCACGCCGGTGATCCTCATCGGCCCCGGCACCGGCTTCGCGCCGCTGCGGGGCTTCATCGAGGAGCGCCTGCTGGCCGGGGCTCCCGGCCGCGCCGCCGTCTTCACCGGCTCCCGCCATCCCCGGCACGACGAGCTGTACGCGGACGACCTGGCCCGCTGGGGCGTGCCCGCGCACGCCGCGTACTCCGCCGTGCCCGGCCATCCGTACCGGTTCGTCCAGGACGCCGTCGCGGCGCACGCCGAGGAGGTGTGGGAGCTGCTCTCCCAGGGGGCGTACGTGTACGTCTGCGGTGACGGGCTGCGGATGGCTCCCGCGGTGCGGCAGACGCTGCTGGACATCTACCGGTCACGGACGGGGGAGGACGGGGCGGGGTGGCTGGCCGAGCTGGAGTCCTCCGGCCGCTACCAACAGGACGTCTTCGCCTGAACCCCGCCCCCGCCCGCCCCGCCGCCCCTGCCCGCTCCGCGCTCCGGCGGTTCCGCCACCGCCCGCTCCGCGCTCCCGGCCGGTCGGCCCGCCCCGGCGAGCGCGCTGCGGCGCCACGTCCACCGTGCGGAGATCACGGCGGCTGGTCACGGCGGGTGGCCTCCGCCGCGCCGCGTCGGCGGGACGTGGCGCGGTGGGGCTCGGTGCTCTTGTACGGCGGGTGGCGAGGGCGTATTCAAGGGGGTGAGATCGCGTGTCGTGGGGTTGTGATGGATGGCCGGTGCAGGGCGTGAGACCTCGGTCCGGTGGGCGGTTCGGGGTGGTTGGAGGGGCGGGGGAGGGGCGTACCATGACCTGCGGAAACCTGCGACAGCCCTTTATCGACATTCCGGACTTAACGCTGCATGCTGGGATATAACCGCAGCATGCGCGACATATCCGTGGAACATGCTCGAAACTTTTCCACGGCACTGTGAGAGCCTCTGAAAGGGGGCGGCAATGCTGCTGCGACTGAGGGTGTCGCTGCCGGACCGGCCGGGCGGCCTTGGCCAGGTCGCCAAGTCTCTTGGAGCGCTGGGCGCGGACATCCTGCAGGTCACCGTGCTCGAACGCGAGGCCGGACGGGCCGTGGACGATTTCACTGTTTCCTGGCCTGGGCCGGTGACCGCCTCAGAGGCTCGCGATCGATTGTCGGCCATGCCGGGCGTACGGGTGGAGGGCGTCTGGGCGACCAAGGAGGTGCCGGGCTCGGCGCTGGACTATGACCTTCTCATGCACGTCGTGTCCCAGCCCGCCCGGGGATTCGCCGCGCTGGTGGACGCGCTGCCGGGGCTGTGCGGCGCGGAGTGGTCGGTGGCCCTGGCCGACGGTGCCGTACGGCACGCCTCGCTGGCCGCCCCCGAGAAGTTCGAGCTGAACCTGCCGGAACCCCCGCCGCGGGCCGCCACCCTGGACGCCAATGAACTGCGCCTGATGCTGCTGCCGGTGGTGGCGCAGGGGTTGCACCTGGTGGTCGCCAGGGCGGACGGGCCGGTGTTCCACCGCGCCGAGCTGGAGCGCGCCGCCCGCATCGTGGACGTGGTCGCCAAGCTGGCCGCCCGCGCCCGGCCCGGGGCGGCAACCGGCTAGGCGTGGCGGGGCAGGCCGGACACCTCGTGGCCGGCGTGGAACAGGGCCTCCGCTATGAGAGCCCGTACGTGGGAGTCGCGTGCGCTGTACAGCACGCGACGCCCGTCCCTGCGGGTGTCCACCAGTCCCGCCAGCCGGAGCTTGGCGAGGTGCTGCGACACGGACGGGCGGGGCACGCCGATGGCCTCGGCAAGCGAGTTCACATCCTTCTCGCCCGATGACAGCAACCACATCAGCCTCAGCCGGGTGCCGTCGCTGAGCATGCGGAAGGCGTCCACCGCCGCGTTCACCTGAGCGGGAGTGGGTTGCTCTTGCGACTGGTCGGCACCTGAGACGTTTTCGCGTGCGTACATGACTACATATCCTGGTCAAAAGGGTCGAATTGCGCAAGCGAGGAATGCCATGACTGACCACAGAGGCCATACGCCACACGGACATGGACACGGGCATCTCGGAGAGAGCCGCGGGTGGGTCGCCCGGGTAGGGCACGCTGTCGCGGCGCACAATCCGCTCAGCGCCCACACCCACGACAGCGCCGACAAGACCGATGCCGCCCTGGAGACCAGCAGCCGCGGCATGCGCGTGCTGGCCGTCTCGTTCGCCGTCCTGATGGTCACCGCCGCCGTTCAGGCGGTGATCGTCGTGGCCTCCGGGTCGGTGGCGCTGCTCGGCGACACCCTGCACAACGTGGCCGACGCGCTCACCGCCGTCCCGCTGGCGATCGCGTTCTCGCTCGGCCGCCGCGCCGCCAACCGGCGCTTCACCTACGGGTACGGCAGGGCCGAGGACCTCGCGGGCATCGTCATCGTCCTGCTGATCGCCGCCTCGGCGGCCCTGGCCGGATACGAGGCCGTCACCCGGCTGCTGAACCCCCAGGACCTCCGGGCCGTCGGATGGGTGGCCGGGGCGGCGGTGGTCGGGTTCGCGGGGAACGAGTGGGTGGCCCGCTACCGGATCAGGGTGGGCCGGGAGATCGGCTCGGCCGCCCTGGTGGCCGACGGGCTGCACGCCAGGACCGACGGCTTCACCTCGCTGGCCGTCCTCCTGGGCGCGGGCGGCGCCGCGCTCGGCTTCCCCCTGGCGGACCCGATCGTGGGCCTGCTGATCACGTTCGCCATCTGCTTCGTGCTGCGGGACGCCGCCCGCGAGATCTACCACCGGCTCATGGACGCCGTGGACCCCGCCCTCGTGGACCGCGCCGAGAGCATCCTGGGCGCGGTGGACGGGGTGCACCGCGTCGGCTCCGTACGCCTGCGCTGGATCGGCCACGCCCTGCACGCCGAGGTGGAGATCCTGGTAGATCATGACATGTCGGTGGTGGACGCCCACGCGGTGGCGGTGGAGGCCGAGCACCGGCTCATCCACGAACTCCCGCGCCTGAGAGCCGCCACCGTCCACACCGACCCGCACGGCCCCGCGGGCGCCGACCACCACGCCAGCCTGTCCACCCACCGGCCGGGCTGAGCCCGCCGCCGCGCGTCGGGCGACGGGCCCCGGCCACGGAACCCTCCCTTGACCGCACGCCGACCGTGAGGAACGCTGAAGCGGGAGACGATGCCGGGGGCATTACGCGTGAGGCGTCCATTCATCACCTTGCTGTCCGCCAACGCTCTGTCCGTCACCGGAAACGTGCTCTCCATGCTCGCCGTCCCCTGGTTCGTCCTGGAGACCACGGGAAGCGCCGGGCTCACGGGGCTGGCCGCCTTCGCCACCACGTTCCCCATCGTCATCTCCGCCGCGTTCGGCGCCACGCTGGTGGACTGGCTGGGGTTCCGCGGGGCGAGCGTGGTGTCCGACCTGGTGAGCGGGGTGGTCGTCCTCGCCGTTCCGGCGCTGTTCCTGACGACCGGGCTGTCCTATCCGCTCCTGCTGCTCCTGCTGTTCGTACGGTGGCTGGCCGCCACGCCGGGGGAGACCGCGCGCAAGGCCATGCTGCCCGATCTGTCGGCCCTCGGCCGCGTCCGCATCGAGCACGCGACGGCGGCGTACGACGGCGCCAGCCGCGGCGCGACCATGGTGGGCGCCCCGCTCGCCGGCATCCTGATCCTCTGGGCGGGACCGAGCACGCTCCTCATCGTCGACGGCGTCACCTTCCTCCTGTCGGCGGCGCTCATCGCCGGCGGAGTCCCGCGCATCGAGAACGGCGAACGCGAATCCGGCGGCTACATCCGCGACCTGCGCGACGGCCTGGCCTTCCTCTGGCGCGACCGCCTGCAGATGAGCGCCACCAGCATGATCGTGGTCGTCAACATGCTCGACACGGGCGTGACCCAGGTGCTGCTGGCCCTGTACGCCCGCGACGTGGCAGGCGACCCCCGCGCGTTCGGCCTGCTCACCGGCGCGCTCGGGGCGGGCGCCGTGGCGGGGACCATCGTGTACGGGGCCGCCGGCGAACGATTACCCATGAGGCTGACCTACGGAGTGTGCTTCCTCATCGCCGGCGTCCCGCGCGTACTGGTCCTGGCGCTCGGAGCGCCGTTCCCCGTGGCGCTCGCCACGGCCGCGCTGTCCGGGTTCGCGGCCGGCGCGATCAACCCGATCCTCGGCATCCTGCAGTTCGGCCGCATCCCCGCCCCCATGAGAGCGCGGGCGCTCGGCACCATGACGGCCGCCGCGTACGCGGCCATGCCGGCCGGCGGGCTGCTGGCCGGCTCCCTCACCGAGCTGACCAGCTTGCGGACCACGCTCTACGCGTTCACCAGCCTCTACCTGATCACGTCCATCCCGCCGTTCGTCTGCCGGGCCTGGCGGGAGCTGGATCAGTCGTCTACCGCGAAAACGTAGCCAGCAGCGCGGACTCCGTGATCGGGGACTCGTGCGTGCCGGCGACCGTGCACGCGTGCGCCCCGGCTGCCGCGCCCAGCCGTACGCACTCCTCCAGCGACCGGCCGCGCAAGGTGCCGTACAGGAAGCCGGAGACGAACGCGTCGCCCGCGCCGTTGCTGTCGGCCACCGGCCCGGGCAGCGGCGCGGCCGGGAAGGCGCGCACGCCGGAGTCGCGCGTCAGGACGAGGCAGCCGTCGGCCCCGCGCGTGCAGACGACGGTGTGGGCGCGGCCGCGCCCGAGGATGTCGCGCATCGTGGCGGCCGGGTCGGCCAGCGCGGTGGCCGACAGGAACACCAGGTCGGACCGGTAGGCGAAGTCCTTGTGGTAGTCGTTGGCGCCGTCCCAGTCGTGCAGGTCGGTGGAGATCGGCGTGCCGTCGAGGTCGGGGTAGACGTGGCGGCAGAAGTCCATGATCGACAGGTGGACGTGCCGGGCGCGCGTGTTCGCGTACAGCTCGCGCGGCAGCCGCTCGTCCGGCGTGGCCTTCGGGTCGTGGAGCGAGGTGCGGCGGCCGTCCGGATCCACGAGCAGGACGCTGCGCCGGGTGCCCGCCGCGGCGGGCCCGAAGGAGCAGTCGACCTCGCGCAGCGCCTGACGGACCAGGGCGCCCTGCGGGTCGTCGCCGATCAGGTCGGCGAAGGCGACGGCGAGCCCGAGCGCGTGGCAGCCCAGCGCCACGCCCGCGCCGGTGTTGCCGATCCGGTCGACGACGGGGGGCACGTGGTAGGTGTCCCGGTACGGCAGCGGCAGCTCCGGCACGTACACCGTCGAATCGACCCCGGCACCGCCGAGAACCAAGATGTCGTGGGTCACCGGTTGACCAGCGGGCCGGAGCCGGTGGAGCCGCGGACGACGAGCTCCGGCTGGAAGATCAGCTCGACGTGCTTGGCGGGGGCGCCGTTCACCTCTTCGAGCAGCGTCTGCACGGCCGCCGACGCCATCGCGCCGATCGGCTTGCGTACGGTGGTCAGCGGCGGGTCGGTGAACGCGATCAGCGGCGAGTCGTCGAACCCCACCACGGACACCTCTCCCGGCACCGACAGCCCCCGCTCCCGGCAGGCGCGGATCGCGCCCAGCGCCATCAGGTCGCTCGCGCACACGATGCCGGTGCAGCCGCGGGTCAGCAGCTGCGCGGCGGCCGCCTGCCCGCCCTCGACGGAGAACAGCGAGTGGGCGATCAGCTCGTCGACGTCGGTCGCGCCGAGCAGCTGCGCCATGGCCTGCTTGTAGCCCTCGATCTTCCTGATCACCGGCACGAACCTGCGCGGCCCCAGCGCGATCCCGATCCGCTCGTGGCCGAGGTCGACCAGGTGCTGCACGGACAGCCGGGCGGCCATGCGGTCGTCGGGCGAGATGAAGGGCGCGTCGATGTGCTCGCTGTAGCCGTCGACCAGCACGATCGGCAGCCCGCGGTCGGTCAGGCGGGTGTAGCGGTCCATGCGGGCGGTGCTGTCGGCATGGAGCCCGGAGATGAACACGATGCCGCTCACCCCGCGGTCGACCAGCAGCTCGGTGAACTCGTCCTCCGGCGCGCCGCCGGGCAGCTGGGTGCACAGGACCGGCGTGTAGCCGTGCTGGGTCAGCGCCTTCTCGATGGCCTGCGCGAACGCGGGGAAGATCGGGTTGTCCAGCTCCGGCGTCACCAGGCCGACCAGCCCGTTGCTGCGCTGGCGCAGCCGCGGCGGGCGCTCGTAGCCCATGAGGTCGAGCGCGGTCATCACCGCCTGGCGGGTGGCGGCCGAGACGCCGGGTTTGCCGTTGAGCACCCTGCTGACCGTGGCCTCACTCACCCCGGCCTGGGCGGCGATGTCGGCTAGGCGAGCGTGACCGTTCATGCCACTCACTTTACTTTCCACCAGGCCGCCGAATCCCCTGCTCCAGGGACATCCGACGCGATCAGGAGCTCCCCGTCGATCCCGAAGTCCACCGGCGTCGCGGTGAGGTTGACGGCACAGACGTACGGCCCCCTGGAGAACACGAGCGTGCCCTCGGGCGACTCGTGCCAGACGAGGTCCCCGCTGAGCCCGCGCCGCAGCCCCAGCGCCTCCCGGTACAGCTCCAGCGTCGAGCCGGGCGTCCCTTCCTGCGCCTCCACGCTCAGCTCGGCCCACTCGGACGGGATCGGCAGCCACGGGTCCTGCCAGCCGGACTCGCGCGTCCACGGCAGCGGGACGCGGCAGCCGTCCCGGCCGCTGTCGGGGTCGCGCAGCCGCTGCGGGTCCTGGCACACCTCCTCCGGCAGGTCGAGCACCTCGGGCAGGCCCAGCTCCTCGCCCTGGTAGACGTAGACCGAGCCGGGCAGCGCGAGCGTCAGCAGCGCGGCCGCGCGGGCCCTGGCCAGGCCGCCGTAGCGGGTGACGTGCCGCTTGACGTCGTGGTTCGACAGCACCCAGGTGGTCGGGGCGCCCACGGAGCCGGCCGTGGCGAGCGAGGAGTCGATCACCGCCCTGAGCTCGGCGGCGTCCCACGGGGTGAACAGGTAGTGGAAGTTGAACGCCTGGTGCAGCTCGTCCGGGCGGACGTACATCGCCAGCCGCTCGGCCGTCGGCGCCCACGCCTCGGCCACGCCGATGCGCTCGCCGGGATAGGAGTCGAGCACGCGCCGCCACGCGCGGTGGATGTCGTGCACGCCGTCGTTGTCGAAGTACGGCACCGGCTCCTTGCCGATCAGCGTGGTCTGGTTCGGGTGGCCGATGTCGGGCAGGTCGCGCGGCTTGACCATGCCGTGCGCCACGTCCACGCGGAAGCCGTCCACGCCCAGGTCGAGCCAGAACCGCAGGATCGACTCGAACTCGCCGCGCACCTCGTCGTTGTCCCAGTTGAGGTCCGGCTGCGCGGGGTCGAACAGGTGCAGGTACCACTGCCCGTCCTCGACCCGCGTCCACGCCGGGCCGCCGAAGATCGACTCCCAGTCGTTCGGCCGGTCGCGGAAGATGTAACGATCGCGGTGCTCGCCGCGCAACGCCTCCTGGAACCAGGGGTGGGCCGAGGAGGTGTGGTTGGGGACGATGTCCACGATCACCCGCAGGCCGAGGTCGTGCGCCTCGTCGATGAGCGCCTTGGCGTCCGCGAGCGATCCGAACAGCGGGTCGACGTCCCGGTAGTCCGCGACGTCGTACCCGAAGTCGGCCATGGGGGAGGTGTAGAAGGGCGTCAGCCAGATGGCGTCGACGCCGAGCCCGGCCAGGTAGGGCAGGCGATCGCGAACGCCGATCAGGTCACCCACGCCGTCGCCGTCTCCGTCGGCGAAGCTACGCACGTACACCTGGTAAATCGCGGCGTCTCGCCACCATGCGGTCATAGTCTCCCCCTGACGGTCTCGACTATGAAATCCCTTGCCGCAAGTTTACGCAAGCCCTTACATACCCCTCCAATCCGGAAATTTCGGCGTAAGAACCCACAAAGCCCTCGACCGAAACGCCTGCGCAGGAGATTCTTTATGTCAAGGGTGGACATCTAGCGTTAAGGCGCGATGTACTACCTCTTCAATCAGCCCCGTCACAGGTGACACGTGCGCAAGGTGTGGGCCCATGAGCTCGGTCGTTCTCGACAAAGTGTCCAAGGTGTATCCGGGCGACTACCTCGCAGTCGACCGGTTGAGCCTGCGGGCTGAGGACGGCGAGTTCCTCGTCCTCCTCGGACCCTCCGGCTGCGGCAAGTCCACGCTGCTCCGCATGATCGCGGGACTGGAGGAGATCACCGAGGGTGACCTGTGGCTGGACGGCGAGATCGCCAACCATCTGGCCCCGCGCGATCGTGACGTCGCCATGGTGTTCCAGAACGGCGCGCTGTATCCGCACCGGACGGTGCGCGGGAACATCGCCTTTCCCTTGGAGATCGCCAAGTCGGACCCGGCGATGGTGCGCGAGCGGGTGACCGAGCTGTCGAAGGCCTTACACATCGACGAGACGCTGGACCGCCGCCCCGGCACGCTCTCCGGCGGCCAGCGGCAGCGCGTGGCCATGGGGCGGGCCATCGTCCGGCAGCCGAAGCTGTTCCTCATGGACGAGCCGCTGTCGAACCTGGACGCGGGCATGCGCACCGAGCTGCGCATGGAGATCTCGGCGCTGGTCAGGTCGCTCGGCGTCACCACGATCTACGTGACGCACGACCAGGTGGAGGCGCTGACACTCGCCGACCGGATCGCCATCCTGAACCGAGGGGTGCTCCAGGACGTCGGCACCCCCTCCCAGATTTACAACGATCCAGCCACCGCGTTCGTGGCGGCGTTCCTCAACTCCCAGCAGTTGAACCTGTTGTCGGCCACTGTCAGGACGCCGCAGAACCAGTACGTCATGCTCGATTTCGGCCCGCACCAGCTCACGATGCCGTGGAGCGATCCGAGGGCGTACGCGATCTCGCAGCACACCGGCGGGCAGGTGCTGGTGGGCATGCGCCCGGACGGGCTGGCCCCGGTGCAGGAGTCGTACGACGGGCCGTCGTTCTTCGGGCGGGTGCGGGCGCTGGAGTACCACGGGCACGAGTGGCTGGCGTACCTGGCGTGCGGGGTGCCCGCCGTACCGGTGCCGGAGCCGCCGGACCCGCGCCAGCGGAGCAACGGGAACAAGAGCGGCCCGGGGAAGCTGTCGGGGCTGGTACGGCGGATCTTCTCCTCCCAGCGGGAGGAGGAGCACCAGGAGCAGGAGCAGGTCGGCCAGCACCCGAACAGCGGCATCCACCGCCGCTCCGACCTGATCGTCCGCCTGGGCAACCGCCCCGTCTGGCGCACGGGCGACGCCGCCAAGGTCGCGATCGACCTATCCCGCATCATGATCTTCACCCTCGACGGCGCCCGCATCGACCCCCCGCGCCGATAGCCGGCGCCGCGCCGCGGTTCACTGCTGGAGGGTCTGGCTGCGTTCGATGAGGTCCAGCATGCCTTTCTGGATCTGGCGCAGGAAGGCGAGGACCTCGTCGGCGGCCGCGGCGACGGCCGAGTCGGCGGGGGCGACGGCGGGTTCGAGCAGCCGGGCCACGGTGTCGGCGAGGACCTGGTCGGGATCGACGCCGAGGGCGGCGGTGGCCGGGTCGGACAGCGCGGCGCCGAACCCCGTGAGCACGGCGTGCACGGCGTAGGTCAGCTCGGGCAGGGGCCGGTCGTGGCGGATCAGCCCGTGGCGGTGATGGATCGGCATGCCCGCCTCGCACAGGGCGCCGGGTGTGGTGCGGGCGAACAACTCGCGGTCGCCGGCCTGCTGGGTGAGCAGCCGCAGCAGATCGGCGTCGCCGCTCTGCACCCGGCGTGCCAGCGGGAACTTCAGCCCGGTGCGGACCAGCAGCGGGGCCAGGCGGTGCGGCAGCACGGTGGCGGGGTCGGCGCTGACGCGGCTGGTGATCTCGTCCAGGAAGGCCAGCAGTTCGCGGGCGAACAGCCCGAGGATGAGGTCCTCTTTGGCGGGCCAGTACAGGTAGACGGTGCCCTTGCCGACCCCCGCCGCGCGGGCGATCTCGCTGACCGTCACCTTGTGCACGCCATGATCGAGCACCAGCTCCCGCGCGCTGTCCAGGATGCGGGCGGCTTTGCGCGAGTGGCGCTCGATCAGCTGGCTCACGTGGGCTGTCCTCTGCTTTCGGGCTGGGGTCGGGTCACACGGCGGCGACGTCGAAGGTCTTGTTCTTCATGTCCGGGCCGTTCATTATCTTGCCCATGGCCGGCCCGATGACCGGCGTGCGCATGAGGCGCAGCATCGCGCCGCGCATGATCAGTTCCTTGCGGTCGTGCGGCGTGAAGATCCTGCGCATGATCAGCGCGCTGTTCTGCTCGGTCTGGATGAAGGGCCGCATCCGGGCCTCCCAGGCGCGCAGCGCGCCGGGCAGGTCGCCGGGGTGGCGCTGCACCATGGTGCCCAGCAGCTCGCCTCCGGCGATGCCGCTGGAGGCGCCCATGCCCGCGTACAGGGTCACGCACCAGGCGGCGTCGCCGACCAGGACCACCCGGCCGTGGTGCCAGCGCGGCATCTTCACCTGGTTCACCGAGTCGAACAGGGACTCCGGAGCCTGCTCGAACGCCGTGAACAACTTCTCCAGGAGCGGTCCGGCGGGCTGCGGCCCGAACGCGGCGCGGATGGACTCGATCGGCGGGCGGGCGAACTCGGCGTCGATGTCGTCGGTGCGGTAGGAGAACAGCAGGCCCGGCGGGTGGTCGGAGAAGGGGAAGATCCACGCTGAGCGTCCCGGCTCGGCCAGGGTCAGGCCCTGCCCCTGGCCAAGGCCCTCGACCGGCCGGTCCAGCACGGTGGCGCCGATCATGTAGTTCAGCGGGCGCAGGTGCTCCTCGGGGCCGAAGGCCAGCCTGCGTACGGTCGAGCGCATCCCGTCGGCGCCCACCACCAGGTCGAAGCGCTCGGTGACGGTGGCGCCGGAGGCGGTGTCGCGCAGGGTGACCTCCGCCGCGGAGTCGTCCTGGGCGATGCGGGTGGGCACGGTGGAATAGCGGATCTCCACGTCGGCCGGCAGCGCGGAGAACAGCGCCCGCTCGATGTCCCCGCGCAGCACCACCCGTGGCTTGCCTGGCAGGTTGGCCAGGCTCATGCCGGCGGTGTGGCGACCGGCCCGGTTCACCTCGTAGGGGGGAAGCCGCGGAGTGCGGTCGCCGATCGCCTCCAGCGCGCCCAGCCGCTGAGCGGAGGCGAGACCGGTGCCGAACAGCAGGATGAAGTACCCGCCCGAGCGGCGGGCCGGGGCCCGCTCCACCAGCACCGGCTCCCAGCCGACCTGCCGCAGGCGCAGCGCGGTGGCGATGCCCGCGATCCCGAGCCCCACCACCAGCGCACGCCCGACTGCGTCCTTCATTGCCGACTCCCTTTCTGTCGTGTCACCACGACCCTAATAGACAAACTGACCAGATTGGTTCTGTTGGTCAGTTTTTCGGGCCGCAGTCGTAGAGGGTGAGGCCGCCGGTCGCGGGACTTCCTCCATAAGCGGAGGCGGGGACTTCGGCGCAACTCGCCTTGATCCATTGCGAGCGGCTCGTGCTCGACCCGCCCATCATGGAGCCGAAGCCGGATCCCAGTACGAAGCGCAGCTGCCCCGAACCCGTCCAGTCCTTCAGCTGCCGGACGGTCGGGGCGTCGTCGATGCCGATGAAGCCGCCCATGCCGATCACGGTGGCGTCGCTGCCGAGGATGAACGTGGAGGCGAACGTGGCGCCACCCTCGACGGCGAGCTTGATCCGGGCGGAGCCGGAGTTCTTGACGGCATGGTCGAGGATCTTGCGCTGGTCGGAGGTGAGCTCGGCGCCGCCGCCGGGAAAGCCTCCCGGGAAGCCGCCCGCGAGTCCGGATGGCATGTCGCCCGGGCTCCCGCCGGGAAAGCCTTCGGGGAGTTCCATGCCTTCCGGGAGTTCCATGCCTGGCGGGAGCTGCATCCTTCCCGGGAGTTCGCGCCCGCCCGGAGCCGGGCCGGCTCCGCCACCGCCGCCGAAGGGCATGGCCGGCGGCCCCGCGGTGGGGTTGGCGCCGCCCAGCGCCGACGTGGTGCCGGGAACGCTGATCGCCCAGGCCGCGGGCGCCGCCAGCACCGCCAGGACCGCCACGCCGAGGGCGGCGGGCAGCAGCCGTCGCCGGCCGGCGGACAGCAGGAGCAGGACGACCGCCGCCAGCCCGGCCGCACCCACAGGCCACACCAGCCAGCCGTTCCAGAACGGGGCCCGCCCGATCACGGCACAGGCCCAGGCCGCGGTCACAGCGACGGCCCCGGCCCCCAGCGGGAGCGCCCAGCGCGCCCCCGCCCGATGGGCGCGGGCCAGCGCCGTGACGAAGCCCGCGGTGAGGGCGGCGATGGCGGGGGCCAGCTGCGTCGTGTAGTACGGGTGGAAGATCCCCTGCTGCGTGGCGAACACCACGCCGCAGACCACCAGCCAGGTGCCCCACAGCACCCATCCGGCCGCGGCGAGCGGCTCACCGGGCATCGCGACCCCGCGCCGGCGCAGTACGGCGACGGCCAGGGCCAGCGGCAGCGCCACCCCGCACAACGGCAGCAGCCAGCTGATCTGCCCGCCGACCTGCTCGTTGAAGAGCCGCCCCGGACCGGCCGCACCGCCGAAGGAGATGCCGAAGCCGCCCGGGACGCCGCCGCTCCCGCCGCCGAGGACCCGGCCGAGGCCGTTGTAGCCGATGACCAGGTCCCAGGCGCTCCCGTCGGTGCTGCCGCCGACGTACGGACGGTTCCCCGGCCAGAGCGCGACCATCGCGATCCACCACAGGGAGGACACGGCGAGGACCGCGCCCCCGGCCAGCAGCCTGGCCAGCCGGCCGAGCCAGGGGCCGCGCGCGCCGACCAGCCAGGCCGCCGCGAAGGCGGGGATCACCATCCAGGCGGCCAGCATCTTCGTCAGGAAGCCGAGGCCGATCAGGAACCCGGCGGCGCACAACCAGCGCAGGGCGGCCCGGCCGGAATCCGTCCGCAGCGCCCGGGTCAGCGCGTACGCCGCCGCCACCAGCGTCAGCACCAGCAGGGTGTCAGGGTTGTTGTCACGGTTGATCGCCACCGTGATCGGGGTCAGGGTGAGGACCAGCGCGGCCAGCAGCCCCGCCGCCTCGCCCGCCCACAGGCGTACGGTGCGGTGCAGGAGGAACACCGTGGCGACGCCTTCCAGCACCTGGGGCAGGATCAGCGCCCAGCCGTGCAGGCCGAAGAGCTTGGTGCTGAGGACCTGCGGCCACAGCGCCGCCGGCGGCTTGTCGACGGTGATCACGCCGGCCGGGTCGTAGGCGCCGAACAGGAAGTTCGTCCAGCTCTGGCCCATCGACTTCACGGCGGCGGAGTAGTAGCCGTTGCCCCAGCCGAGGGAGCCGAGGGCCCAGCCGTACAGGCCGGTGGCCAGGAGCAGGATCGCCGCCATCGCGGCCGGGGCCGCCCAGCCGGGCAGGCGACGGCCGGCGGCACGCGGCGGCAGTTCGGTGATGTCGGTCATCTGTGCTTCTTCTTCTCCGAAGACGATCAGGGTGTGGGACGGCGGAAGACGGCCAGGCGCAGCGTCACGAAGCGGACGGCGGTGACCAGCACGGACGAGGCGGTGAGCACCAGCGTCTCGGCCGCGGCCGACGCGTCGGGCTGGACCTGGCGGAACAGCAGCACGGCGGCGGAGGTGACGACGTACCCGAGCAGGAAGAGGGCCCCCGCTCCCAGGTGCGCCCGTCCGGCCCCCGTGCCGGACCAGCGGAAGGTGAGGCGGCGGTTGGCCTCGGTGTTGAGCACGGTGAGGACGAGCAGCGACACCAGGTTCGCGATCACGGGCGGCCACCAGGAGCGCAGCAGCCAGTAGAGCAGGGCCTGACCGGCCGTCGAGAGCACGCCGATGGCCACGAAGCAGCCGACCTCCCAGGTGATGCGGGAGCCCGCCCTGGCGGGGGCCAGCACGGCGTCGGGGTGCTCGGCGGCGGGGGCGGGGCGCCGCGGCAACGGAGCCCGTGCGGCGCCCGAAGCCTTCATGCGGGCCACCCGCCACAGCCCGCGCAGGTCGTCCACGGCGGTGCCGACGACGTCGACCCGGGTGTCCACGTCCTCGACCCAGTCGACCGGGACCTCGTGGATGCGCAGCCCGTTGTGCTCGGCGAGCAGCAGCAGTTCGGTGTCGAAGAACCAGGCGTCGTCCTGCGTCCTTTCGAGCAGCGGGCCGAGCACGTCCGTACGGGCGGCCTTGAAGCCGCACTGCGCGTCGCTGAACCGGGCTCCATGGGTGAGCCGGATGATCGCGTTGTAGCAGCGGGAGATCAGCTCGCGGCGCGGCCCGCGCACGGTGCGCGCGCCGGAGGCCAGCCGGCTGCCGATGGCGAGGTCGGAGTGGCCGCTGGCGAGCGGGGCGATCAGCGGCAGCAGCCCGTCCAGGCGCGTGGACAGGTCGACGTCCATGTAGACGACGATGTCGGCCTCGCTCGCGCCCCACACCGTACGCAGTGCGAGCCCGCGCCCCTTCCTGTCGAGGTGGACCACGTCCGTGCCGGGCAGCTCGGCGGCCAGCTCCCGGGCCACCTCCAGCGTCCGGTCACGGCTCGCGTTGTCCGCCACGGTGATCCGCCAGGGGAACGGCATCCGCTCACGGAGGTGCGCGTGGAGGGTGCGCAGGCATCCCGGGAGCGCGCGCTCCTCGTTGTAGACGGGGATGACGATCTCGACCGTGGGATTCGGCAGCTCCGAGCGCTGGAAGTCACGGAGGACGCCCTGGCCGCAGGTGGTGTCGGTCATCGCTGTCCACTTCTCTTCGCAGGGATGTCAGATCGCTCGGTGGGACGGCTCCATCACCGGCGATCGGCACGACGCCGGGCGCGATCCCCGCGCCGGGGCCGTCGTGGTCACCCCTCAAGCCTCGTGGCCCCGCCCCGGGGGAACGTCCGCCTGGAGGAGGGTTCTGAACTGCGGCGATCGCAGTAGACGTGGGCGCGGGCCTACCGCGCCCGCGGTTCCCGGCCGATCAGCGGGGCTGGGGGCGGACCAGGCCGGTCTCGTAGGCGATGATCACCAGTTGGGCGCGGTCGTGCGCCTTGAGCTTGGTCATGGCCCGGTTGACGTGGGTCTTGGCGGTCACCCGGCTGATCCCCAGCAGGTCGGCGATCTCGTCGTTGGTACGCCCGCAGGCGACCAGGGTCATCACCTCCCGTTCGCGCTCGGTGAGCACGGCGAGGTCTTCGGGGACGTGCTGGGCAGAGACGCCGGGGCCGGCCAGGAAGCGGGTGATCAGCCGGCTGGTCGCCGCCGGCGACAGCAGCGCCTCGCCCCTGGCCACCACCCTGATGGCCTCCTGCAGCTCGCCGGCCTCCACGCCCTTGCCGAGGAAGCCGCTGGCGCCCGCCCGCAGCGCGGCGAAGACGTACTCGTCGATCTCGAACGTGGTCAGGACCAGCACCCGGACCCCGGCCATGGCCTCGTCGGAGGTGATCTCCCTCGTCGCGGCCAGACCGTCCATCCCGGGCATGCGGACGTCCATCAGCACCACGTCGGCCATGGTCTCCCGCGCCAGCCGTACGGCGTCGTGACCGTTGGCGGCCTCGCCGACCACGTGCAGGTCGGGTGCCGAGTCGATCAGCACCCGGAACCCCGCGCGGACCAGCGCCTGGTCATCGGCCAGCAGCACGTTGACGGTCATCGCCTGTTCTCCCTGGAGGTGGGCAGCACGGCGTGCACCCGGAACCCGCCGCCGTCCACGGGCCCGGCGAGGAACGTGCCGCCGACCGACAGCGCCCGCTCCCGCATGCCGATCAGGCCGTGACCGAACCCGGGGGAGATCCCGCCGGCACCCCCACGACCGTCGTCGGTCACGGTGACGATCACCTCGTCGGCGGCGTACTCGATCCGCACGGTGGCGGTCGCCCGCGGCACGTGCTTGCTTACGTTGGTCAGCGCCTCCTGGACGATCCGGAACGCGGCGAGGTCCACAGGGGCCGGCAACGGCCTCGGATCGCCGTAGAGCAGCCGGCCCAGCTTCAGCCCGGCGGCGGTGAAGGAGTCGGCCAGCTCCGGCAGCCCCTCCAGCCCCGGCGCGGGCTCGGTCAGGAGCTCGTCGCGGCTGCCCGGCCGGCGCAGCAGCCCCACCGTCGTCCGCAGCTCGTCCAGCGCCTCCTTGCCGGCTTCGCGGACATGGCCCAGCGCCGCGCGGGCCTGCTCGGGCTCGCTCTCCAGCATGTACGCGGCGACCTGCGCCTGCACGTTGATCAGCGCGACGTGGTGGGCGAGAACGTCGTGCAGCTCCCGCGCGATGTGCAGCCGTTCCTCCATCACCCGGCGTTCGGCCTCCTCCTCGCGCGTCTCCTCGGCCCTGCGCGCCCGCTCCTCGATGGCGGCCACGTACGCCCGGCGGCTGCGCATCGAGTCCCCGACGGCGGTGGCCATGCCGATCGCCGCGATCGGCGCCAGCACTTCGGGTGCCAGCCACGCGCTGTCGCCGAACACGATCCTGGCCGCGGCGACCACCAGCGCGGCGAGCCCGCCGCAGATCCACGCGTGCCGGCGCGGGCATCGGGAGGCCACCGTGTACATCGCGATCGCCGACGCCAGGTCCAGCACGCTCCGCGCGCCGTCGATCATGGCATAGGCGGCGAACCCGGTGACCGTGACGGCGAGCACGGCGTGGGGCCACCGCCGCCGGAAGACCAGCGCGCCGCAGACGACCGCGGCCAGCGCGATGTCGTACGTGGTGAGGGGCCGCATCGGGTGGTGCCACTCCGCGCCGGGCGGCGGGGGAGCGCCCGGCGCCAGCAGCGTCATCGCATACACGCACACGGCCAGGACAGTGTCGGCCGCATAGGGCCGGGACAGGAGTTCCCGTCTCAGCCAGGTCACCGTACGCACCTTTCAAACGTTAGGCCTGACCTGGGCGAAGTCCCTCATCCCGTAGTACCCATCCGCTCTACTGCGCCCGCAGTACGCCCGTCGCTCCGCCACTTGACCAATCGGACTGCAGTCCGTATTTTCGATGCAGTAATCGGACCACAGTCCGGAAAGGACGTGAAATCATGAGCAGACTGCTGCACATCTCCGCCTCCCCCCGTGGGGGCGAGTCGATCTCGCTGGGCATCGCGCGGACGTTCGTCGAGGAGTACCGCGCCGCCAGGCCCGGTGCGACGGTCGATCACTTCGACCTGTGGGACGGCACGCTCCCCGAGTTCGGCCCCGCCGCCGCGGGCGCGAAGATGACCGTGTTCGGTGGTGGCACGCCCGAGGGGGAGCAGGCGGAGGCGTGGGCGGCGGCCGTGCGGACGTTCGAGCGCTTCGACTCCTACGACCGATACCTCTTCAGCGTGCCGATGTGGAACGGGGGCGTGCCCTACAAGCTGAAGCAGTTCATCGACGTGGTCAGCCAGCCGGCGATGGTCTTCGGCGTGCACCCGGAGACCGGGTATCGCGGCCTGCTGACCGGCAAGCGCGCCGCCGTCGTCTACACCAGCGCCGTCTGGGGACCCGGCCTGGGGCCGGAGTTCGGCAATGACTTCCAGTCGACGTACTTCGACGACTGGCTCCGCTGGGCCGGCGTCGCCGACATCCAGGAGATCCGCCACCACCCCACGCTGACGGGCTCGTACGAGGCCGAACGCAAGCAGGCCGACGAACGCGCCCGCCGGATCGCCAGGACGTTCTAGCGCTCAGCCGAGACAGGTGTCCGCCGGATGTCTCAGGAGGCGCAGGTCCAGCGGGGCCCGTCCGGGGTGTCCTCCACGAGGATCCCGCCCTCCTGCATCGCCGCCCGCACCGCGTCCGCCACCTCGTACCGCCCCTCCTCGCGCAGCCGGGTGCGGAGCACCAGCAGGGGCTCCACCAGGGAGGGGAGGCTCTGCGAGCGGAGGCGGGCGGTCGAGGCGAGCTCGCCGAGGCGGGCGATGAGCAGCCGCATCAGCTCTCTCGCCTGGTCGACCCCGCCGGCGTCCTCCTCCGTGTCGGCCGCCCACTTGACGATCTCGGCCTCCAGGTCGAGCACCGCCTGGGCCGCCGCCACCAGGTCCGGACGGGCCACCGCCGCCTTGAACAGCTCCTCGCACGTGTGGATCGTCTCCTCCAGCGTCACCTCGGCGGGAGCGGGGTCGGCCGCGGGCGGCGGGGTGACGGCGCCCGTGCCGGGGCCGCCCTCGGCCAGGCGGCGCAGCTCGGCCAGGTCGGTGTGGGTGCCCGTGGGCAGGACCGTGGTGGAGCCGGGCAGGCGGACGGTCAGGCCGCCCCGGCCCGCCACCCGCACCGACTCGGTCTCGAGGTCGATCATCAGGGCGGTGTGCTCGTCGAGGCCCAGGACGGCGGTGCCGGGCGGCAGCTCGCGCTCCATGCGGGACAGCCGGCGCTCGCCCAGATAGCAGTAGCGGGTGTCGTGGGTGCCGCCCTCGGCGTTGTCGAAATGGGGGATCAGCACGGCCCGCAGCCCGAGCGGATCCAGCAGGTCGACGCCCTCGCGCCAATGCGGATCCGCGCCCACCTTGTAGATCTCGTAGACCGGCACGGTGGCCAGGCCCGCCGTGCAGGCGGCGGCCGAGGCCAGCACCGTCACCCCCTCGCGCGCGCGGATCCGGGCACGCAGGTCGCCGGCCACGCCCGAGCCGGCCCACCGGTCGAGCGCGTACGTCGGGCTGCCGGGACCCGAGAAGGCCCAGTCGGCGCCCGTGATCCCGGCCGCCACCTCGACCTCCAGGCCGACGCTGCGCGCGAAGTAGCGGCAGGCGCGGGCGGAGATGTCGGCGGAGTTTTCCTGGAAGGCGTAGGGAGTGTCGAGCAGCACGGCCCGCGCCCCGGCACGCAGCGAACGCGCCGCCGCGCGGTGGATCTCGACCATGGTCGGGCTCGTCTCGCCCGACCCCATCAACACCAGCAAACCCGGCATGGCTGTCGGCCCCTCTCTCGCATGTCATCGACTACATCCGGGCCCGCCACGGCTTTCAAGAGCGTTGCGACAATGCGTCTGAGACGTACTTGCATATAGTTGGCAGTAAGTTGGTGGCGGTGACGGGAAGACACGTGATCCTGGTTGAGACGCTCATGCTACGGGTGGGCACCGACAATCGCTGGTCCTACCGGCATGCCCTCACCCGGCCGCAGCGAGGGGAGAGCCCCGACGAGGCGGCCCGCCGGCTCGGCGGGGTCGCGGCCGAGGACCCCGGGACCGTCGTGCACTCCACGAGCTGGCGATACGAGCCGGACGGCGGGGTCGTCCTGACCTATGCGGTCTGCCCGGACCCGGAGCCGTGGCTGCCCGCGGTCGAGGTGCCCGAGCTGGAGATCGCCAGGGGCGAGGGGCCCGCGACCCCGTCACCTGAGCGCGTCGCCCTGGCCAACGTGGTCGCGCACGCGGTCCGGCACCTGGGCTTCCTCATGGCCGAGGACCCCGTCGTGTCGCGCGTCCTGTCGAGCCATCCCGCGATCGCCCTCGCCCTGGAGCCGGCGGGCGCGCCCGCCTGAGAGGCGGCGGCCCAGCGCCTGCATGGGCCGTTCGACGTATCTGTAGCTGAGCGCGCTGGCGGCCAGCACCACGGTCAGGGCCAGCGCCGCCATCATGAGCTGGTACGCCGGCTCGGCCCGGCGCAGGTCACCGGTGATCGCCACGAAATACTTCAGCAGCGGGTGATGCACCAGGTAGAGCGAGTAGCTGATCAGCCCGAGCCAGGTCAGCACCCTGGGCAGCCGCCGCCCCCGCAGCGCCATCCCCGCCGCGAACGTGGCCCCGGCCAGCACGATCGTCGTCAGCCACACATCAGCCCGCACCCACCACCAGCCGCCCTGGACGGCCCACAGCGGCGCGATCCCCACCAGCGCCGCGGCCACCGCGACCGGCCACAGCCGTCCGTGGCCCCGCTCCCACCGGTGGATGGCCGTCCCCGCGAACATCACCGCCAGCACCGCCACCGCGAGCCACGGCACCCGGCTGCTCAGCGGCAGCAGCGTCAGCGCCATCAGCCCCAGCACGCAGGCCGCGGCCGTGCGCAGGCGTCCCCACACGACGCAGGCCAGCCCGGCCGCGAACATCGCGGCGGAGACGTAGGCGGGCCACCCGCCCGTCAGCACCGCCCCCGACGCCACCAGCCCCACCACCACGGCCCCCGCCGCGAACGACACCGACAGCAGCCCGCTCCGGCCGTGCCCTCCGATCAGGAACAGCGCGGTGACCAGGAGGTAGAAGATCATCTCGTACGACAGCGTCCACATCGTGTCGGCCACGCCGCCCACGTTCACGACGTCGAGCAGCATGGTCGCGTGCGCCGCCACCGCGCTGGCGTCCCTGGGCACCTCCGGCCGCACCGGCACCCACCAGGCCAGGGCCAGCACGAGGACGACCACGCCGAGGTAGAGGGGATAGAGCCGGAAGAACCGGCTGATCCAGAACTTGCGCACGTCGCCGTGGCGTTCCAGGGACGTGGGGATGATGTAGCCGCTGACCAGGAAGAACACGAGGATGCCGTAGATGCCGAGGCTGAACCAGTACGGCCTGAGCTGGGGCAGGAACCACGGCAGCAGGTGCTCGGCCACCACGGCCAGCGCGCCGATCCCCCGGAGCGCGTCCAGCCACGCGAGCCTGGCGGCAGCGGGGACGGGGGTGGTCACGGGCTGGGCGGCGACGGCGGACACCCGGCCAAACCTACCCACGAAGGCTGAAGAGATGCTGGCACCGGAGAACGTCGTGCTCGGGCATCACCGATACGCTAATGATCCCGTGGCGAGAAGGAGGCCCCAGCATGACCGTCGCCGTCCATGTCGGACCCGAGCCGGTGCCCGTGCTCATCGAGGCGGTGCGTCAGGCGGGCGGCAGGGTCGTGCCGCTGGAGGAGGCCGAGGCGATCGTCTTCTTCGGCGGCGGTCCCGCGGAGCTGCGGCCGATGCTCCACGAGGGCATCCGCTGGGTGCAACTGCCGAGCGCGGGCATCGAGCGGTTCGCCGACGCCGGGCTGATCTCCGAGCACCCGGTCTTCACCGCCGCCACCGGCTCCTACGGCCTGCCGGTGGCCGAGCACGCGATGGCCCTGATGCTGGCGGCCGCGCGCCGGCTGTACCGGGCGGCCAGGGTCAAGACGTGGGAGCCGAAGACATCCAGGGAGTTCGCGGGCTCGACGGTCGCGATCGTCGGCTACGGCGGCATCGGGCGGGTGCTCATGCGGATGATGGAGCCGTTCGGCTGCCGGGTCCTGGCGGTCACCGACAGCGGTGAGGCGCCCGGCGCGGACCTCGTGCTGCCGCGCGCCCGCTACCGCGAGGTGCTGCCCGAGGCCGACTACGTGGTCGTCCTGGCGCCGGCCACGCCGGAGACGAGGGGGATGTTCGGGAAGCGGGAGTTCGAGCTCATGCGCGAGGACGCCTGGCTGGTGAACGTCGCCCGAGGCAGCCTCGTCGTGACCGACGAACTGGTGGACGCGCTGCGCGCGGGCCGCATCGGCGGCGCGGCGCTGGACGTCACGGACCCGGAGCCGCTGCCTGACGGGCATCCGCTGTGGAGCCTGGACAACGTGCTCATCACGCCCCACTCCGCCAACCCGCCCTCCTCCTACTGGCGCGGCCTGACCGAACGCGTCACCGCCAACGTGCGGCGCTTCGGCGACGGCGCCCCGCTGGAGGGCGTGGTCTCCCCGACCGAGGGGTTCTGAGGCGTCCCGGAGACGGCTCAGAGGCGGCTCAGCCGAGGTTGAGGCGGGCCCCGTTGCTCAGCCCCGAGTCGTGCACCTCGAGCGCGGCCGGGGCGAGCTCCTTCGGCAGCTCGAACACCAGCGCGCCGGCGAACGACTGGCCCGCCTCGATGCGGATCGGCGTGATCTCCTTGCCGTCCATGTCGAGCAGCTTGGTGCCGCCGTGTAACTCCTTGTCCTCATCCACCAGCTTCTGCTGGCCCGGGTAGAGCACCCTGGCCTCCTGGCCGACGTTGCTGACCCGCACGCCGATCTGGCACGTGCGGGTCTGCGCGGACTTCACGGGCTTGGGGCACTTCGTGCTGGTGACGGCGAAGCGCAGCTTGCCGTCCTGCACGGGCCCGTCCTCGCCGGCCGACGAGGGCCGCAGCACCCAGATCAGCACGAGGATCAGCCCCACCACCAGCACGAACGCGATGATCAAGGCGGTCATGCAGCCCGCGAACACACCCCGCTTGGGCTTGGCGGGCGGATAGCCCGGCAACGGCCCCTGGCCGGTGGCGGAGGGGTGGGGCATCGGCCCCTGCCCGGTCTGGTGGTGGGGGACCGGCCCGGTGAGATCCGGGTGCGGCCCCCGCGGGCCCATCCCGGTCTGCGGCACGGGACCGGTCCGCTCGGGGTGGGGCGCCGGCGGCTGCTGCGGCACCCGGCCGACGCCGGGCGTGGGCCCGGTCCGCTCGGCAGGCGGCGGCTGCATCATGCCGGGCTTGGGCCCCGTGCGCTCGGCAGGTGGCATCTGACCCGGTTTGGGCCCCGTGCGTTCGGCGGGCGGCGGCTGCATCATGCCGGGCTTGGGGCCGGTGCGCTCGGCGGGCGGCACGTGGCTCGCCGCCCTCGGCGTCGGGCCGGTGCGTTCGGCGGGCGGCTGCGGCTGCGGCTGCGGCCCGCGGGGCTCGGCGTGCGGGCCGCGACCCTCGGGCCGGCGGGGCGGGCGACCCGCGCCCGTACGGTCGGGCGGCATCATCGGGAAGTCCGACGGGTTCCACGAGTTGGTCAGGTGCTTGGTGGCGGCGAGCTGCGCCGCGGGCTCGTCGGCCGCCCCCACCAGCTCCAGCAGCAGCTGCTTGGCCGCGGGCCGGCGCGCCGGGTCGGGGTGGATGGCCGCGGCCACCAGCCGGTCCAGCGGCGCGGGCAGCCCCCGCAGGTCGGGCGGCGCGCTGCGGGCCCGGGCCGCCATCACGTACGCGTCACCCTCGCCGAACGGATGCCCGCCCAGCCCCGCGTAGGCGATCAGCGACCCCCAGGCGAACACGTCGCCCGCCGGGCTGGTGCGCCCCTCGAAGACCTGCTCGGGAGCGATCCATCCGGGCGTGCCCATCACCATGCCGGCGTTCGTGTGCCGGGAGCTGACGTGCGTCGAGCGCGCCAGCCCGAAGTCGATCACCCGGGGCCCGGCCAGCGTCAGCATCACGTTGGCCGGCTTGAGGTCGCGGTGCACCAGCCCGGCCGCGTGGATCGCGGTCAGCGCGGCGGCCACGCCGACGGCCGCGGAGTGCAGCACCGACGGCGACAGCGCGCCGTGCTCGATCAGGTGGTCCTCTAGCGAGATGCCGTCGATGTACTCGGTGACGAGGTAGAGGACGCCGCGGTCCTCGCCGTGGTCGAGCACGCGCGCCGTGCAGAACGAGGCCACCTTGCGCGCGTTGGACACCTCTTCGTGGAAACGCGCCCGGTAGACCGGGTCGGCCGTGTAGTCGCGCCGGATCGCCTTGAGCGCCACCCGCTGCCCGTCGGCCGCCTTGGCGAGGTAGACCACGCCCATGCCACCGGAGCCGAGACGGCTGACCAGCTCATAGGGGCCGATCGCCGGCGGATCTTCCGGCTCCAGCGGAGTGCCTGCGGAGCGCCCCAACGTAGCCGTCCTCTCGCCGTCGTCATCCCGTCTCAATCCGAACCGTTCCTCCGCCCGGCACGTCATTTTGTACCCAAGACTCTAACGGAGGAAGTGCCTGCCCGGTGGCGACTAGTTCTGAGCAGGAGAGGGAGCGCCGTGGATGCGCAAGGGGCGCATCGTCACCCGCAGGCGCGAGAGGTTGAGACTGTGGGGGAGCGGGCGGTGCGGGGACAGCAGCCGCCCGACCGGCTTGGGGCGGGCGGCGCGGACGATGCCGGCCAGGAAGGCGGTGCCGACCGCGAGCGTGAGGTGCACGCCGTCGCAGCCCGGTCTGGCCCACCACTCGTTCGCCGCGGTGCCGTCCAGCCAGATCTCGGGGGCGAAGGTGTTCGCGTACGGCAGGCGCGAGCTGCGCTGGTGCGCGGCGATCGGCACGAGCACGGTGGTGCCGGCGGGCAGGGTGGTGCCGTACCAGTCGGTCCTGGTGGCGGTGACCCGCGACAGCGCCGGCACCGGCGGCCACAGGCGCAGCCCTTCGCGCAGGCAGGCCCGCAGGTAGTCGGCGTCGCGGCGGGCCGACTTGCGCTGGGCCGGGTGGGCGGCCAGCAGCGCAAGCGTCTGCATCAGCCCCGCCGACATCACGCCGAGGCCCATCAGCCAGAACGCCGCCTGCATGAGCCCGCGCGAGCGGCCCACCCCCGGCCTCTCCGCGATCAGGCCGGCCAGGCTGCCGGGTTCGGCGCGGCGCAGGTGGTCGAGGATGCGGGCGTCGTAGCGGCCCGAGAGCAGGTCCTGGCGCCGCCTGTCGCGCCACCTGCCGGCCCGCGTGAGGTCCGTCAGCAGGCGGGTGAGCTCCACGTCGTCGGCCGCGCCGTCGCCGTAGACGCAGCGCCTGGCCACCCGCTGCCACCGGGCGTTGAGCCGGTCGTGGTCGACCACGCCGGAGGTGAGCTCCCCGGCCTCCTCCCTGGCGATGTCGATGAACGTCGGGCGCAGCACGTCCGTCGGCAGGCCGAAGGGGCGTTGCTCGACGCCCTGCGCGAATTCGCCCTCCTCCGACAGCACGCGCAGGGCGTCCCGCTTGGAGATGATCAGCAGCGCGGGGCCGCGCAGGCCGCGCACGAGGACGGGGCGGCCGCCGTACCTGGCCTCGAGCTCGGCCAGCAGCGCGCGGGAGCGCAGCGGGTCGCGCCCACGCGTCAGATGCGGCAAGCCCGGCGGGACGATCGTGGCGGCCAGGCGCAGGCTCTCCAGCACGGTGGCCCGGGGGAGGTCCCTAGGCACGCGCGGCCTTCCGTGCTCCGACCGGCGCCCGCGGGTCCGTGGCCATGCGGGCGCTGACCTTTCGGCCCGCGGGCGCCTCCTGGGTGGCCGGAGCAGGAAGGAAGTCCATATGCCGATGTGATCTCCCGTGGCGCCGCGTTCGCAATCAGGGGTCTCGGCCACCGGAACACTTCCGGGCTGAGGCCGCGGAGATGTTCCGATGGCCGGAACGCCTACGCGCCGAGGAGGGCCGCCGAGATGGCCTGGGCGGCGCCGCGTACGGAGATGCCGAGCTTGGCGAGCGGCACAGCGCCCACGGGGGCGGCCACGCCGAGGGACATGCAGATCCGGCCGCCCGGGCCGAACACCGGCGCCGCCACGCACGCCACGCCCTCGGTGAACTCCTCCTGCGAGTACGCCACGCCGTGCCGGCGGACCTGGGCCAGCTCGCGTTCGAGCCCGCCCAGCGTGGTGATGGTGCGGCGCGTCATCCGCTCGAACGAGCCGCGCGCCAGCAGCTCCTGGCGCAGCCTCGGGTCGAAGGCCAGCAGCGCCTTGCCGGTCGCCGTGCAGTGGAGCGGCGCGCGGTCCATGCCGTCGGAGCGGGAGTCGACGCGGTTGTGGCCGTAGAGGCGCTCGACGTAGCGGGCCTCCAAGCCGGAGGGGACCGCCAGGTTGACCGTCTGCCTGGTGGCCTCGTACAGGTAGAGCAGGTAAGGAAGCACGACCTTGCGGGTGCCCGGCACGCGGGCCCGGGTGATGCCGGCCATCGTCTCCAGCAGCTCGCCCGGCAGGTAGCCGTTGCCCACCCGCCTGGCCAGCTCGCGCGAGCACAGCACGCCCAGGATGCGGTGGGCGGTCGACTTGGGCAGGCCCGTGCTGCGGCACAGCTGCGAGAGGCTGACCGGGTGGGAGGCGGCGCCGAGCGCCAGCAGGATGTCGATGCCCCGCTCCAGGCTGCCCGGCTGGGCCACGGGGCGGTCGTCCGCCATCCTCTGCACTTGGCGGACCAGTTCCGTCGGCATTGATGTCCTTTCGCTCTCCGGAGAGCGAAAGGGGCTTCCCGGGGGCTGCGGTTGTCCTGTCCTTGGCGTACCCGGCTGCCGCCCGTTAACGCAGGCTGATGATCTCGGCGTACACGGAAACGGCCACTTCACCGGGCGTTCTGGCACCTATGTCCAGACCCGCCGGAACCCGTACGCGCTCGCCTCCCTCCACGCGCGCCAGCACCGCCGTGCCGCGCCTGCGGCTGGCGATCAGCCCGACGTACGGGACGCCCTTGGCCAGCGCGTCACGCAGGATCGGCTCCTCGCCGACCCCGTGCGAGGCCACCAGGACGGCGTCGGCGCCGGCGGCGACCCCGGGGCCGGTCTCGATCTGGTACCCCAGCGCCTGGCCGACGGCGGCGAAGGCCCGGCCGATGGGGCTGTCGCCGTACACGTGGATCAGCACGGGAGGCAGCACGGCCTCCAGGAAGATCTCCAGCGTGCCGCCGGACAGGCACGGCTGGCCCACGGCGATCAGGCCCTCCTCCTCGTGCGGCTCGCCCGCCTCCGGCGTGATCCGCAGCAGCGTGGTCCGTGCCGCGCGCCGGAGTTCGAGCAGCCGCAGGCCCTGCGCCCGGACGGTGTCGGTGGCGCAGACCCCGCCGACGAACCCCTCGATCGTCCCGTCCGGCAGCACCAGCGCGCGGTCGCCCGCCTTCGCGCTGGTCGGCCGCTGCGCCCGCACGACCGTGGCCAGCACGTACGGCTCCCGCCCCGACCGCAGCCGCGCGACCCGGGCGTCCAGGTCGGCGGCCGGGCGCGGCCGGGACGTCGGCATGCCGAGAAATTCGCTCATGCGCCCTCCTTCGTCGGACGCATGAGCGAGATTCGGCTGTGTCTGATTGTTCGCTCGCTGCGCTCACTCACGGGATGGCCAGGTCCGTGCGGAACGGGTCGCCGTTGACGACGCGCCAGACGTTCGCCGGGGTGAGCGGCATGTCGGCGTGCCGCACACCGTACGGCTTGAGCGCGTCCACCACGGCGTTGACCACGGCCGCGGGAGAGCCGACGGTGGCCGACTCGCCCACGCCCTTGGCCCCGATCGGGTGCGTCGGCGAGGGCGTCACGGTCTCGCCCAGCTCCCACGACGGGCACTCCATCGAGGTCGGCAGCAGGTAGTCCATGAACGACGCCCCCAGGTGGTTGCCGTCCTCGTCGAACGCCATCACCTGCATGAGCGCCATCCCCACCCCGTCGGCCAGCCCGCCGTGGATCTGCCCCTCGACGATCATGGGGTTGATCCGCACGCCGCAGTCGTCCACCGCCACGAACCTGCGCACCTTCACCTGCCCCGTCCCCGGATCGACGTCGACGACGCAGATGTAGGCGCCGAACGGGTAGGTGAGGTTGGGCGGGTTGTAGACGGTGGCCGCGTCCAGGTGGCCCTCGACGCCTTCCGGCAGCTCCAGGTTGGAGTGCGCGGCCAGCGCGATCTCGGCCATCGACTTGCCGGCGGACGGGTCGCCCACCACCGACCACCTGCCGTCGGCCCACTCCAGGTCGTCCGGCGCGGCCTCCAGCATGGCCGCCGCCACGATCTTGGCGCGGTCGCGCACCTTCCTGGCCACGATGGCGGTGGCCGCGCCCGAGACGGGGGTGGAGCGCGAGCCGTACGTGCCCAGCCCGAACGGCGTCTGGTCGGTGTCGCCGTGCACCACCTCGACGTCGTCGGCCGGGATGCCCAGCTCCTGCCCGACGATCTGGGCGAACGTGGTCTCGTGCCCCTGGCCCTGCGACTGGCACGAGACCCGCAGCACGGCCTTGCCCGTCGGGTGCACGCGCAGCTCGGCGCCGTCGGCCATGCCCAGGCCGAGGATGTCCATGTGCTTGCGCGGGCCCGCCCCGACGGCCTCGGTGAAGAAGCTGACGCCGATGCCCATCAGCTCGCCCCTGGCCCGCTTGTCGGCCTGCTCGGCGCGGAGCTTGTCGTAGCCGGCCATGTCCATGGCCAGGCGCAGCGCCCTGGGGTAGTCGCCGGAGTCGTACTCCCAGCCGGTGGGGGAGTGGTAGGGGAACTGCTCGGGTCTGAGCAGGTTGCGCATCCGCAGCTCGGCCGGGTCGAGGTCCAGCTCGGCGGCCAGTACGTCGATCATGCGCTCTACCAGGTAGACGGCCTCGGTGACGCGGAAGGAGCAGGCGTAGGCGACGCCGCCGGGGGCCTTGTTCGTGTAGACGCCGGTGACCTCGCAGTGGGCGGCCTCGATGTCGTACGAGCCGGAGAAGACGTGGAAGAACCCGGCCGGGAACTTGGTCGGCTGGGCCGTGCCGTTGAACGCGCCGTGGTCGGCCAGCACCTTGACCCTGATCGCCTGGATCCTGCCGTCACGCGTCGCCGCCACTTCGCCGCGCATGTGGTAGTCGCGGGCGAAGGCGGTGCTCATGAGGTTCTCGGAGCGGTCCTCCATCCATTTGACCGGCTTGCCGGTGACGATCGAGCCGACGATCGCGCACACGTAGCCGGGATATATCCCGACTTTTCCGCCAAAACCGCCGCCGATGTCCGGGGAGATCACCCGGATCTTGTGCTCGGGCAGCCCGGCCACCATCGCGTACAGCGTCCGGTGGGCGTGCGGCGCCTGCGTGGGGCACCAGACGGTCAGCTTGCCGGTGACTCTGTCGAAGTCCGCGAGCGCGCCGCACGTCTCCAGCGGCGCCGGGTGCACGCGCGGGTAGAGCAGGTCCTGGGCGACCGTCACCTCCGCCTGCTCGAAGAGGGCGTCGGTGCGGGCGCGGTCGCCGGCCTCCCAGTCGAAGATGTGGTTGCCGGTACGCCCTTCGAGATCGTCCCGGATGACCGGCGCGTCCTCGTCGAGGGCCCTCCTGGCGTCGATGACCGCGTCGAGGGGGTCGTACTCGACGTCGATGAGCTCCAGCGCGTCGCGGGCCGAGTAGGCGTCCTCGGCCACCACGAACGCGACCTCCTGGCCCTGGAAGCGCACCTTGTCCGTGGCCAGCACCGCCTGGGTGTCCTGCGAGAGCGTCGGCATCCAGGCGAGGCCGAGCCCGGCCAGGGTCTGCCCGGTGATGACGGCCTTGACCTTCGGGTGGGCCTCGGCGGCGCTCGTGTCGATGGAGACGATCCTGGCGTGGGCGTGCGGGCTGCGCAGCACGGCGCCGTACAGCATGCCGGGCAGCCGTACGTCGTCGGTGTAGTTGCCGCGGCCCCTGATGAAGCGGGCGTCCTCCTTGCGGTGCATGCGTCCGTAGCTCATGATTTCGCCTCCGTCGCGGACTCGGCGACATTCAGACTCGCCTGCGCAGCCCAGCGGATCGATCGGACGATGTTCTCGTAGCCGGTGCAGCGGCAGAGCTGGCCGGAGATCGCCTCGCGGATCTGGCCCTCGTCGGGGTCGGGCACGCGGTCGAGCAGCGCGCGTGCGGTGAGCAGCATGCCGGGCGTGCAGAACCCGCACTGCAGCCCGTGGCACTCCACGAACCCCTTCTGCACCGCGTCCAGCTCCCCGTCCCGTTCCAGGCCCTCCACGGTGGTGACCTCGTGGCCGTCGGCCATCACCGCCAGCACCGTGCACGACTTGACCGGCACGCCGTCGAGCCGCACCGTGCAGACCCCGCAGTTGGAGGTGTCGCAGCCCCAGTGGGTGCCGGTCAGGCCCAGCTCGTCGCGCAGGAAGTGCACGAGGAGCAGCCTGGGCTCGACCTCTCTGGTGTACGGCTGCCCGTTCACCGAGACCGTGATGCGCATGTCAGATCCTCCCTGCGGCTCTGACCAGCGCGCGCCGGGTCAGCTCGGCGGCCAGGTGGCGCTTGTAGTCGGCGGGGCCGCGCTGGTCGGCGTGGGGGTCGCAGTGCTCGGCGGCGATCCTTCCCGCCTCCGCGAACGCCTCCCCGCCGGGCGGCCTGCCTTCGAGGTAGCTCTCGGCCTCGGGGGCGCAGAAGTGCTCGGCGCCGACCGCGGTCAGCCCGATGCCCGCCCGCGCGATCACGCCGTCCCGGACGGTGACGACCGCTCCGGCCGCGGCCACCGGCCAGTCGCCCACGCGCCGCTCGACCTTCTCGTACGCGCTGCCCGTGCCCGCCGTGACCGGCACGCGCAGCTGCACCAGCAGCTCGCCCGGCCCGACGGCGGTCTCGTACGGGCCGTGGTGGAAGTCCCTGATCGGCACGGTACGCTGACCGCCCGCGCCCTGGATGACCGCCCGCGCCCGCAGCGCCGAGAACACGGCGGACAAATCCTCGGAAGGGTCGCCCTGGCACAGCGACCCGCCAACGGTCCCCCGATTTCTCACTATCGGGTCGGCAATAACTCGCTCCGCATCCCGAAATATCGGGAAAAGGTCGGTGGCGGTGGTGCTGTCCAGCAGCTCTGTGTGGCGTACGAGCGCGCCAATGGCCAGTTCGTCACCCTCGACGGCGATCCGCCCCAGCTCGGCCAGCCCGTTGATGTCGATCAACGCCTCCGGCTGGGCCAGGCGCAGCTTCATCATCGGGATGAGGCTGTGCCCACCTGCGACGATCCTGGCCTCGGGGCCGTAGCGCGCCAGCAGTTCGAGCGCGTGCGGCACGCTGTCCGCTCTCTCGTATTCGAATCTCGCGGGAACCTGCATGACTGCACATTGCTGGCACCGATTTGTCCCGACAATCCGCAAATAAGGGATTCCTTAATGCGCGCCGGAGAACTATGAAGGGGGAATGACACTCAGCCAGCTCGGGGCGTTCGTTTTCGTCGCGCGTCTGGGATCTGTCAAGGCGGCGGCACGGGCGCTGGGCGTGAGCGAGCCCGCCGTCTCCCAGTCACTGGCCCAGCTCCGCAGGCACCTCGGCGACCCGCTGCTGACCCGTAGCGGCGACCGGATGGTGCTGACCGAGGGCGGGCGGCGGCTGCTCGGGATCGCCGCCCAGATCGTCGCGCTCGGCGCGGAGGCGGTCGCCGCCGTCCAGCCGGGCCGAGTCGGGCTGCACGTGGTCATGGACGCCGGGCTCGCCGAGTACGTGGCCGGGCCGCTCGTCTGCCTCTTCACGCAGCGCAAGTCGGTGGACGCCACCACCGGCGTGGCCGCCACGGCCGAGATCCCGCTCCTGTTGTCCAGCCGCCTGGCCGACGTCGCGCTCGGGGCCCAGGTGAGCGGCGAGGGCCTGGTGAGCCGCCCGGTCCTGCGCTGCCGCCTCATCGTGGTCGGCTCGCCGCGCGGCCGCCGCGACCAGTGGCTGGTCGGCCCCTCCGGGACGGACCCCCTGAGCGACACGAGCCGGTTGCTGCGGCTGCTGCGGGTCCCGGAGTCCCAGGTACGGGTCTTCGCGAACCAGACAGCCGCCTGGAAGGCCGCCGCCGAGGGCTCCGGCCTGGCGCCCGCCACGGCCCACCTGGTGGCGTCCCAGTTACGCAGGGGCGAACTGGTGGCCGTCGAGACCGCCGCCACCCCGCTGGCCGCGTACTGGTACGCCACGACCCTGGAACCGCCGAACCGGTCGGTTGCCGCGGGCACGTTCCTGGACTTCCTCACCACCCCGGCCGCCACCCAGGTCATGCGCACCCCGGACGACGGCATCCCCCGCAGCCGCTTCCGCCCCCCGATCCACGTGTCGATCTGGAGCTGAGGCCTACTGGAGCCTTCGCCGCGCTCAGCGCAGGGCCGCGGCCTCCGAGGCGAGCTTCTCCACGCGGCCCCAGTCGCCGGTGGCCAGCGCGTCGGCCGGGGTCAGCCAGGTGCCGCCGACACAGCCCACGTTCGGCAGCGCGAGATAGTCGGCCGCCGTGTTCACCCGGATCCCGCCCGTCGGGCAGAAGCGCACGTCCGGCAGCGGCCCGGCCAGCGCTTTGAGGTAGGGGACGCCGCCCGCGGCCTCGGCGGGGAAGAACTTCAGCTCCTTGACCCCCCGCTCGACCAGCGCCATCACCTCGGACACGGTGGCCGCCCCCGGCAGGTACGGGACGCCGCTCGAATCCATCGCCTCGACCAGCGACAGGGTCGTCCCCGGCGAGACCAGGAACCGAGCCCCGGCGGCCACCGACGCCGCGATGTCCTCCGAGCTGCGGATGGTCCCCGCGCCCACGGTCGCCTCGGGCACCTCGGCCGCGATCCGGGCGATGGCCTCGCGCGCGGCCGGGGTCCGCAGGGTCACCTCGATGGCCGGCAGGCCGCCGGCGACCAGCGCCCTGGCCATCGGCACGGCGCTCTCCACGTCGTCGATCACCACGACGGGGATCACCGGGGCGAGATCGAGCAGGCTCATGGGTTCTTCTTCTCCTCGTCGGCCCGTTGACGGCCGTCTAGTCACGTACAGGTCCGCCCAGACACGTCCGCACGGTCATCCCACCAGTTCCCGGCGGGCGCGCTGGGCCAGCCAGGCCGCCGCGCCCGTCAGCGCCGGCTGCGGGGCGACGATCAGCGCGGTGCCGATGGCCTCCAGGTAGTGGGCCATGTCCGGATTTTCGGCGAAGCGGGTCCGGAAGCTGCTGGTGCGCACGCGTTCCACGATACGGGGGAGCACTCCGCCGCCCAGATACACCCCGCCCCTCGCGCCGAGGGTCAGGGCCACGTTCCCGGCGAAGCTGCCCAGCATCCCGCAGAACACCTCCACCGTCTCCGCGCACAGCGAGTCGTCCAGCCGGGCCACGATGTCCGAGGCGGTCAGGTCGGGGGCGGCGACGCCGTTCACCTGGGCCAGCGCCCGGTGCAGCCGGACCAGCCCGGGCCCGGACAGCACGTGCTCGGCCACCACGTGCGGCAACCCCTGCGACTGCAGGACCTGGACGATCTCCAGCTCCCGCCGGTCCACCACCGGCACCGTGACGTGCCCGCCCTCGCCCGGGATCGGCGTCCAGCCGTGCTCCACGGGCACCAGCCCGCCCACGCCGAGGCCGGTCCCCGGCCCCAGCACGGCCTTGACCCCGTGCCCCGGCTCCGGGCCGCCCAGCGAGACCAGGTCGTCGCCCTCCAGGTGCGGCAGCGACACCGCCAGCGCCTCGAAGTCGTTGAGCAGCGCCGCGTACGGCACGCCGAGATCCCGTACGGACCCGGCCCACGCGGAGTTCGTGAGGCGGTAGCGGTCGCCGTCGATCGGCCCGGCCAGGGCCAGGCACGCCGCCCCCGGTCGCACTCCGCCCGCGTGCTCCGCGAGATAGGCGGCTACGGCTTCGGGGAGGGTCGGGTAGTCGGACCCCGCCAGGACCGCGACGTTGGCCGGCCGCGCTCCCGACGAGGTGACCAGGCCGAACCGGGCGTTGGTCCCGCCGATGTCGGCGACCAGCCACGGAAGGTCAAAGGCACTCACCACATACCTCCGGCGTCCAGGGCGGCGTCAAGATCGCTCGCCATGAACCGAAGGATCCCACGAACGCTCTCGCCGTCCCAGACGGGACGGCGAGCCATCGACTTCTGAACCGTCACCTCGCCAGCCCGGCGTGCTGGGCGCCGACCGGGGCGCCCGTCTCCAGGTGCGAGGCGCCGGCCTCGGCGAGGAAGCCCAGGCCGGGGCCGTGGTCGGGCGACTCGGCGCCGCTGAGGCCGAAGATCCCGGCGCCCTGCTCCGCGTGGCCCGCCATCCGGCGGAAGGCCGCGAACAGCTCGCGCCCGGTCCCCACCCACTGCGCGTCGCTCAGCGGGCGGCCCTCCGGCAGGCGGCGGGACAGCTCCTCGGCGGGCACCTGCAGCTCCAGCGTCCCCGCCGTCGAGTCCAGCCTGATCATGTCGCCGTCCCGCACCAGGGCGATCGGCCCGCCGTCGGCGGCCTCGGGCGACAGGTGGATGGCCGCGGGCACCTTCCCGGACGCGCCGGACATGCGGCCGTCCGTGACGATCGCGACCCGCTGACCCCTGTCGAGCAGCACGGCCAGCGGCGGCGTGAGCTTGTGCAGCTCGGGCATGCCGTTCGCGCTCGGACCCTGGTAGCGGATGACCGCCACGAAGTCCTGCCCGTCCAGCTCGCCCGCCTCGAACGCCCGCAGCAGCTCCAGCTGGTCGTCGAACACCTTCGCCGGCGCCTCGATCACCAGGTGCTCCTGCTTGACCGCCGAGACCTTGGAGACGGCCCGGCCCAGGTTGCCCGACAGCATGTGGATCCCGCCGTCCGCCGAGAACGGCTCCGCGACCGGCCGCAGCACGTCCAGGTCGGAGCTGCCGCCGGTGACCGGCGCCCACACCAGCTCGCCGTCCACCAGCTCGGGAGCCTCGCGGTAGCGGTCGAGGCCGTGTCCGGCCACGGTCATGACGTCCCCGTGCAGCAGGCCCTCGTCCAGCAGGTCGCCGATGAGGACCTGCATGCCGCCGGCGTCGCGGAAGTGGTTCACGTCCGCCTGGCCGTTCGGGTAGATCTTGGTGAGGGACGGCACGACCCGCGACAGGCGGGCGAAGTCGTCCCAGGTCAGCACGATGCCCGCGGCGGCGGCCATGGCGACCAGGTGGATCGTGTGGTTCGTGGACCCGCCGGTGGCCAGCAGGGCGACGCAGGCGTTCACGATGGCCTTCTCGTCGACCAGCTCGCCGATCGGCGTGTACTCCGAGCCGTGCGCGGTGATCTCCACCGCGCGGCGCCCGGCCGCCTCGGTGAGGGCGTGGCGCAGCTCGGTGTGCGGGTTGACGAAGGTCGAGCCGGGCAGGTGCAGGCCCATGACCTCCATCAGCGCCTGGTTGGAGTTGGCGGTGCCGTAGAAGGTGCAGGTGCCGGGGGAGTGGTACGACTTCGCCTCGGCGTCGAGCAGCTCGTCGCGGCCCACCTTGCCCTCGGCGAAGAGCTGGCGGGTGCGCGCCTTGACCTTGTTCGGCAGGCCCGAGGTCATCGGCCCGGCCGGGACGAAGATCGCGGGCAGGTGCCCGAAGTGCAGCGCCCCGATGAACAGGCCGGGCACGATCTTGTCGCACACGCCCAGCAGCAGCGACGCGTCGAACATGTCGTGCGACAGCGCGATCGCCGCGGCCATCGCGATCACGTCGCGGCTGTAGAGGGACAGCTCCATGCCGGGCCGTCCCTGCGTGATGCCGTCACACATCGCGGGCACGCCGCCCGCCACCTGCGCCACGCCGCCGGCCTTGCGCACCGCGGCCTTCAGCTCCGGCGGGTACGTCTCGTACGGCTGGTGCGCCGAGAGCATGTCGTTGTAACTCGTCACGATGGCCACGCCCGGCTTGGCGGCGCCGCGCAGCGTGAGCTTGTCGTCGGCGGGCGCGCCGGCGAAGCCGTGCGCCAGGTTCGCGCAGCCGAGGTGGGCGCGGGCCGGGCCCTTCGCCCTGGCGGCCTCGCCGTCGCGCCGGATGCGCGCCAGGTACGCGGCCCGGCTGGTGGCGCTCCGCTCGGCGATGCGGTCGGTGACGTCCTGGATGACGGGGTTCACGGTGCCTCCTTCGTCGGGTCCATGAACCCGGAATCGATTGTTCACACGTCCTCCTCGTGCCACTCGCGACCGCTGCGGCCGAGCAGTTCGTGGGCTCCGGCGGGACCGGTGGTCCCGGCGGGGTAGGGCTCGGGCAGGGCTCCGGACGACTCCCAGGTCGACAGGATCGGGTCGATCCAGCGCCAGGCCGCCTCCACCTCGTCACGCCGCATGAACAGCGTCGGGTTCCCGGCCAGCACGTCCGTCAGCAGCCGCTCGTACGCCTCCGGCACCCGCGCCGTGAACGTCTTGCCGAAGCTCAGCGACATCGGCACCGGCTTCAGCGTCACCTCGCCCGCGCCCGGCTCCTTGGCCATGATGTGCAGCTCGATGCCCTCTTCCGGCTGCAGGCGCAGCACCAGGCGGTTCGGCGTGCCACCGGGGAAGATGGAGTGCGGCACGTCCTTGAACTGCACCACGATCTCCGACCTGCGGTACGGCATCCGCTTGCCGGTCCGCAGGTAGAACGGCACCCCCGCCCATCGCCAGTTCTTGATCTCGGCCCGGATCGCGGTGAACGTCTCCACGCGCCGCGAGGCGTCCGTCGGCGGCGTGGAGGCGGGCTCGTCGAGGTAGCCCGGCATCCCGTCGGCCTCGGTGTACTGGCCCCGCACGGTGAAGCGGTCGACCTCCGTGCCCGTGATCGGGCGCAGCGCCTGCAGGACCTTGACCTTCTCGTCGCGGATGGCCTCACGGTCGTTGCGGGCCGGCGGCTCCATCGCGGTCAGCGTGAGGAGCTGGAGCAGGTGGTTCTGCACCATGTCGCGCAGCGCGCCCGCGTGGTCGTAGTAGCCGCGCCGGCCCGGCGTGCCGACGGTCTCGGCGGCGGTGATCTGGACGTGGTCGATCCACAGGGAGTTCCAGATCGGCTCGAGGAAGGCGTTGGCGAAGCGCAGGACCAGCAGGTTCTGGACGGTCTCCTTGCCCAGGTAGTGGTCGATGCGGAAGATCTGGCGCTCGTCGAAGATCGCGCCGACCTCGTCGTTGATCCGCTGCGCGCTCGGCAGGTCGTGGCCCAGCGGCTTCTCCAGCACCACGCGCGAGAGCGGCGTGACCAGCCCGGCCTCCTCCAGCTCGCGGCAGAAGGGGCCGAACGTCCGGGGCGGGCTGGCCAGGTAGAAGACCCGGTCGCGCTGCTCGTGCCCGGCCAGCAGCCGGCTCAGCGCCCCCCAGCCCGACTTGTCGGCGCCCCCGACGTCGACCGACACGTGGTGCAGGCGGCCGAGGAAGCGCTGCCACATGGCGGGGTCGTCGATCGGGACCTGGTCGCGTACCTCGGCGTCCACCTTGCCGCGGAAGTCGGCGTCGGTCAGGCCGCCCCTGGACATGGCGATGACGCGGGTCTCCGGGGAGAGCCGGCCGTCCCTGTCGCTGTGGTAGAGCGCCGGGAGCAGTTTGCGCATGGACAAGTCGCCGGTGCCGCCGAAGACGACGAGGTCGGCGGTGTGGGCGGGGCTGGTTGTCGACACGGGGGACACGGTTGCGGGCTCCGATGATCTACCAAGCAGGGACAGAACGGACACTAACGAGAGTTTGGGTCCCACACAAGCGGAGTTTTGGCATTTGAGATAAAAAAGTCTGGACTTTTCATGACCTAACCCCATGTGATTCACTTAGCCGATGCCTCGACGTACCGCCGCGACCCTCGCCACCAGTGGTGAGGTGCTCCGCCTCATCCGCACCGGAGAGGCCGCGACGCGGGCCGACCTGGGCCGGGTGACCGGCCTGTCGCGCCCCGCCGTGCAGCTGCGCGTGGGTGAGCTGCTGGAACGCGGCCTGGTCGTGGAGCGCGACGACGCCCCGTCCACGGGCGGGCGGCCGCCGGTCCGGCTGGAGTTCAACGCCACGGGCGGCGTGGTGCTGGTGGCGGCGCTCGGCGCCAGCCGCACCCGGGTGGCCGTCTGCGACCTGGCCGGGCGGGAGCTGGCCGGGCGCGAGTTCGCGATGGACGTGGAGCAGGGGCCCGACGTCGTGCTCCCGGTGATCATGGATTCCTGGGACGAGCTGCTCGGCGACCGGCCCCGCTCGATGCTCAGAGGCGTCGGGATGGGCGTGCCGGCCACGGTCGAGTTCGCGCAGGGACGCGCCGAGAGCGCCCGCGTGATGGCCTCGTGGACCGGCGTGGTGATCCCGCCGATCATCCGCGAGCGCTTCCCCGTCCCCGTGCTCGTGGACAACGACGTCAACGTGCTGGCCATCGGCGAGCACCGCGGCGCCTACCCCGACCTGGACGACCTGATGTTCGTGAAGATCTCGACGCGGATCGGCGCGGGCGTGATCGCCGGGGGCGGCATCCTGCGCGGCGCGCTGGGCGCGGCAGGCGAGATCGGGCACATCCCCGTGCTCGACGGCGGCGACGTGCTGTGCCGCTGCGGCAACACCGGCTGCGTCGACTCCGTGGCCAGCGGCACCGCGCTGCTGCGCGACCTGCGGGCCCAGGGCAAGGACGTCAAGACGATCGCCGACGTGACCGCGCTGGTGCGCGCCGGCGACGCCGAGACGATGGCCACGGTGCGCGAGGCCGGCCGCCGGATCGGCGAGGTGCTGGCCGGGGCGGTCAACATCCTCAACCCGTCGGTGGTGGTGCTGGGCGGCGACGTGGCCGAGGCGTTCGGTCCGCTGGTGTCGAGCATCCGCGAGGTCGTCTACCGCCGCTCCACGGCCCTGGCCACCCGGCGGCTGCGCATCGAGCCGAGCCGGCTGGGGGCGGGCGCGGGCATCAGCGGGTGCGCGGTGATGGTGCTCGACCACGTGCTCTCGCCGGACGCCGTGGACGAGACCATGACGATCTCGGCCCTGCGCCGCGAGCGCGTCGCCGCCCCGTAACGTCAGAGGTCCCAGCGGGGGACGTCGCTCTCCCGTACGAGCCCGTCCGCGCCGAACACCAGATGGCGGTCGAGGTCGGCGGCGAACCAGCGGTCGTGCGTGACCGCCAGCACCGTCCCCTCGAACCCCGCGAGCCCCTGCTGGAGCGCTTCCGCGCTGGCCAGGTCCAGGTTGTCCGTCGGCTCGTCGAGCAGCAGCAGCGTCGCCCCCGACAGCTCCAGCAGCAGGATCTGCAGCCGGGCCTGCTGCCCGCCCGACAGCGTCTCGAACGGCTGCCCGCCCGCCGGCGCCAGCTCGTAGCGGGCCAGCGCCGCCATCGCCTCGTTGCGGGTCAGCGCGTACTCCCGCATCACCACGTCGGCGGCGGCCCGTCCGGCCAGGTCGGGCCGCGCGTGGGTCTGGGTGAAATGCCCGGCTGACACCCTGGCGCCCAGGCGGGCCACACCGGTGTGCGCGATCGGCTCGCCCGCCAGCAGGCGCAGGAAGTGGGACTTGCCGGTGCCGTTCCGGCCCAGCACGCCGACCCGCTCGCCGTACCGGACCTCGGTGGAGAACGGCCGCAGCAGCCCGGTGAGCTCCAGGTCCTCGCAGGTCACCGCCCGCTTCCCGGTGCGCCCGCCGCGCAGCCGCATCCGGACGTTCTGCTCCTTCGGCGCCCGCTGCGGCGGCCCCGCCCGCTCGAACCGCTCCAGCCTCGTGACCGCCGACTGGTACGCCCCCGCCAGCGCGTCGTTGTTCGCCGAGCGCTGGCGCAGCGTGTGGACCAGCCGGCGCAGCCTGGCCCGCTCGTCCTCCCAGCGACGGCGCAGCTCGTCGAGGCGCTCCCTGCGGCGCCTGCGGGCCTCGGCGTACGTCGCGAACCCGCCGCCGTGCACCCACACCCCGCGCCCCTCCACCGTGACGATCCGGTCGGCGGCCTCGGCCAGCAGCTGCCGGTCGTGCGAGACGAGCAGCACCGTCTTGGCCGAGCCCCTGATCGCCCGCTCCAGCCACTGCTTGGCCCGCACGTCCAGGTAGTTGTCGGGCTCGTCCAGCAGCAGCACCTCGTCCGGCCCGCGCAGCAGCGCCTCCAGCATGAGCCGCTTCTGCTCCCCGCCCGACAGCGTGCCCAGCTCCCTGTCCTTGACCCGCTCGTACGGCAGCCCCAGAGCCTCGGTGGCGCACACGTCCCACACCACCTCCAGCTCGTAGCCGCCCGCGTCGGCATAGTCGGCGATGGCCTGGGCGTAGGCGAGCTGGGCGGGCTCGTCGTCGTTCCGGGCGATCGTCGCCCCGGCCACCTCCAGCGCGGCGGCGGCGTCGCGGACGCGCCGCGGGGCGACGTTGAGCAGCAGGTCGTGCACGGTGCCGGCGCCGAGGAACTGCCGCATCACCCCGATCCCGCCGCTGCTCGCGACGCGGCCGTCGGAGGGGGCCAGCTCGCCCGCGATCAGCCGCAGCAGCGTGGTCTTGCCCGCGCCGTTCGGCCCGACGAGCGCCGCCTTGGCGCCGGCGCCCACTTTGAAGGACGTCTCGAGCAGCAGCGGCCGCCCGTCCGGCAGCAGGTACGTCAGCCCGCTCACCTCGATGTGCCCCATGACGGCCACCTCCACTCGATCGTCGTTCGACCAACTAGACCATCGATCCGGTCACTAGAACAACGTATTATCTCCGGGTGGGAACCGTGTGGTCGCGCCCCCAGAAGGCGCCGAGGCAGACGCTGACGCTCGACCGGATCGTGGCCGAGGCGGTCGCGCTGCTCGACGAGGAAGGCGTGGGCCGGCTGACCATGCGCCGCCTGGCCGAGCGGCTCGACACCGGCTCGACCACGCTCTACTGGCACGTCAAGACCAAGGACGACGTCCTCGACCTGGCCCTGGACGCCGTCTTCGGGGAGGTGCGCCGGCCGGCGGGCGGCTCCGGGTGGCAGGAGGCCGTACGCGAGCTCATCGGAGGCTGGCGCGCGGCCCTGCTGCGGCACCCGTGGTCGGCCACCATCCTCGACCGCCCGCTCATGGGCCCGAACGCGCTGGAGCGTACCGAGTTCCTCTACGCGACCCTGGCCGCCGCCGGATTCGCCGCCCCCAAACCCGCCGCGTACAGCCTGTCCAACTACGTCATGGGCTCGGTCGTCATGCAGGTGACCTGGCAGGACCGCGACCGGGACGACACCGGCGAGTTCCTCAGGGAACGCGCCGACCGCTATCCGGCCCTCGCCGAGCACGGGCTCGACCACGCGTGGGACGCCACGTTCGACGAGGGCCTCGGCTACCTGCTGGACGGCATGGAGCAGTCCCGCAGACGCGAAGGCGGCCGGCTCGGGTGAGCCGGCCGCCTTCGGGGGATCGTCAGTCCTCGCGGGCCTGCTTCGGGAGCATCAGGCCGACCGCGAACGTCGCGGCGATCATCCCGGCCGCCACCCACAGCGTGATCGTGACGCTCCCGGTGCCGAAGTAGAGGGTGCCCAGCAGGGCCAGGCCCAGCGCCCCGCCCACCTGCTGGAGCGCAGTCAGCGCGCCGGAGGCGGAGCCGGTCTCCTGGGGCTCGACGGCGGCCATCACGATGCTGAAGTACGGGCTCATGATCAGCCCGCTGCCCAGCCCGGCCACCGCCAGCGCCGGGGCGAGCTGCCACGGCGAGACCCCGGGGGAGGCGACGGCGATCACACCGGTCACGCCGAGCCCCATGACGATCGCGCCGGCCAGCAGCACCTTGCGGCCGTGCCTGCGGGCGGCCTGCGCGACGCCCATGCCCGCGATCATGCCCAGCGACGAGGGCACGCTGGTCAGCGCCGCCTTGAGCGGGGAGTAGCCCAGGCCGAGCTGGGTGTAGAGGCCGATCACGAGGAAGAACCCGGTGAAGGCGGCGAAGTAGATCGTGCCGGTCGCCATGCCCGAGACGAACGCCCGCTTGCCGAACAGGCTGGGCGCCACCAGCGGGTCGCCGCCGCGCCGGGCCCTGCGCTTCTCGTAGGCCGCGAAGACCGCGAACACCGCCGCGGAGGTCGCCATCATCGCGAACGCCCACGCCGGCCAGCCGCTCTCGCGCCCCTGGACCAGCGGGAAGACCATGAGAACGGTGCCCGCGGAGGCCAGCACGGCGCCCGGCAGATCGAGCCGCACGCCCTTGACCGGGCGGGAGGCGGGCAGGAAGCGCAGGGCGGCCAGCGCGGCGGCGGCCCCGATCGGCAGGTTGATCAGGAAGATCAGCCGCCAGTCGACACCGGTCAGCGCGCCCGCCAGGATCGGCCCGCCCACCGCGGACAGCCCCATGACCGGCCCGAACATCCCCATCGCGACCGCCAGCTCCTTGGGCGGGAACATCTCCTTCATCAGCCCCATGCCCTGGGGGATCATCGCCGCCCCGAACAGCCCCTGCACGACCCTGGCCGCGATGATCGTCTCGGGGGAGGCGGCCAGGGCGCACAGCAGCGACCCGACGGTGAACCCGACGACGCCGATGAGGAACATGCGCTTGCGCCCCACGATGTCCCCGAGCCGCCCGCCGGTAAGCAGGCCCGCGGTCATGGCGAGGGTGTAGGCCGCGCCGAGCCACTGGATCAGGGAGTCGCCGCCGCCCAGGTCGGCCCGCATCGTCGGGCCGGCGACGTTGGTGACGGTCGCGTCGAGCAGCTCCATCACCGAACCGGCGAGGACCACCGCGAGCGCGGGCCAGCGCCACTTGTAGGGGGCGGGGGTGGCGGGCGTCTGCGCGGGGCGGGTGTCGAGGATGGTCATCCACGGCCTCCTGAATCGGAACGGCTTGTTCTGTTCCAGAATAGCAGAACGGAATGCTTCATTCCACAACGAAGCCGAGATTCTTGCGGGGGAGGGGGTTGCCACGGAGCCGGTCAAGAGCGCGCGCCGTCACGGCGAGCAACCCGTGAGCCTTCACGACCGGCCATGACGGGCGGAAACGGGCGTCGGCGCGTGCGGCCCACCGTGCGCAGCCGTAAAGGACGGGCTTGAAGACCGCGGCGTGCACGGCCGTAGAAGAGATTTAGCGCTTTCTGGGGTGGCGCGTCTGGCCGGGCGGAACATGCGTGCGCGGCGGCGTGGCGGCGGTGGGAGGCGGCGTGGCGGACGAGCGGGTCGGCTGCACCGCTGGGGAGGCCGTGGCCGGCTCGGGTGTGGGCGTACGGGAAACCGAGGCGAGGGTCGGCCGCGTGGAGTTCGTCCGCCGCGGGGTCGGGCGCGCCGAGAGCGCCCGCTTCGGAGTGGGGCGGCGATGCACGGCGGAGGAGGGGTGCGCCGGGGACGCGGAAGGGCCGAGGGAGGTGGGCGCGGGGCCGAGGGCGGTGGGGGCGGTGCGGAGGCGGGATTCGGTGGCGACCGGGATGGAGCCGTCACGGGCGCCGGGGCCGGTGCGGTGCCAGTCGACCGCGTCCAGCCGCCTGGCGGTGGACGCCCCGCCCACCAGAATCCCCGCCGAGGCCAGCATGAGCGTGCCGACCAGCGCGCCGGCAATCATCAGTATCCGCCCTCGCCGCCCGCCCTCGTCGGCGAACGGTTCGGGCTCCGATGATCGTTCCGTGCCGGTCACGCCTCAAATGCTAGAGAGGTGCCGCCGATGCCAGGGCCGATCCGGACAAATCGGAGAGTTAATTGTGATCATCAACAGGAGCACAGCAGCCCGCGCAGCGCCGTCTCCAGGCACAGGCCGGAGCGGGCCGGGGTCGGCCACGGGAAGCGGATCAGCGCCTCGTCCACCCGTACGGTCGCCCCGAACCGGTCCAGCTCCCACAGCCACACCTCGCCGGCCTCCTCGCCGAGCTGCCGGGACACGCCCGCGGTGAGCTGCGCCCGGTGCGAGGCGTTGACGTGCGAGAGCACCCGCTCGGCCGTCTCCGCCAGCGGGTCCGGCACCGCGCCCAGGTAGTCGTCGGCGTCCAGCAGCCCCGACTCCTGCCCGGTCAGGTACACGACCTGCCCCACGTCCAGCCGCAGCAGCCGGGGCGCGGAGCGCTCCCCGAACCGCTCGAGCGCGTCGAACAGGCTCTCGTCGGCGCTGTGGGCGGCCACCGCGACCGCCGCGCCCCGTGCCTCGCTCTCCGGCACGGCCTCCGCCCACCCCTGCACCTCGAGCAGCCCGCGCGGATGGGTGGCCTCACCCAGTTGCCGCATCGCCGTCAGGTTCACCGCCACGACGGCGTCCTCGCGCAGGGGGTGCAGCGGCTCGCCGGGCAGCACCAGGAGCACGGGCCGGCCGCGCTCGTCCACGCCTCCCCGGGCCGGCGAGGGCGCTCCGTCGACGGACAGCTTGGCGACGTTCGCGGTCGCGGCGAGGGTGCGGACCCGCTCGGGGATCGGCAGCATGGGCCCTCCGTTTCAATGATAGGTTAGGCTTCCCTAAGTAAGGATTACCTAATCACATTGAGGTGAACGTGCGCTACACCGGTCCCAAGGTGCGACTGTCTCGTCGCGCGGGCGTCCCGCTGACCAGGAAAGCCGTCCGCTACTTCGAGCAGCGCCCCTATCCGCCGGGCGAGCACGGCCGCAAGACCAACCGCCGCAGCACCGGCGACTACGGGCTGCGGCTGATGGAGAAGCAGAAGCTGCGCTGGTACTACGACGTGTCGGAGCGGCAGCTGCGCCGCTACTGGGACCTCGCCGTCCGCAAGTCGGGCGCGTCCGGCGCCGAGCTGGTCACGCTGCTGGAGAGCCGCCTGGCCTCGCTCGTGCTGCGCGCCGGGCTGGCGCCGTCCATCTACGCGGCACGCCAGTACGTCAACCACGGCCACATCGCCGTGGACGGCCGCAAGGTGGACATCCCCAGCTACCTGGTCAAGCCCGGGCAGGTGGTCACGGTGCGGGAGCGCTCCCGCAGGATGCAGCCGTTCGTGGCCGCCGCCGAAGGCGTGTACGCCGACGAGCGCACCGCGGCCTACCTCTCCGTGGATCACGCCAATTTGACGTTCACGCTGGTGAACCGCCCCGAACGCGAGCAGATCGTGGTCCCCGTGGAGGAGCAACTCGTCGTGGAGTTCTATTCTCGTTAGCCGTGAGCGAACCGGTAGAGCGTCATGCGAGTTGGTTAGAGCTGTTCTTCGACCTGGTGGTCGTCGTGGCGGTGGCGCAGCTGGCCCACCGGCTGGAGCACCCCACGTGGGAGAACGTCGCGTTGTTCGCGGTGCTCTACTACGCCGTGTGGAGCGTGTGGACGACACTGACGCTCTATTCGAACGCCGAGGCCGATCGCACCCGCACCCGCGGCATGCTGATCGGCATGTTCGGCATCGCGGTGATGGCCGCGGCCGCGCCCGACGTGGCGCACGTGCTGAAGGAGACCGGCGACACGCATGACGGCTGGTTCATCGCCGCCTACATCACCTGCAGGGTCGGCGCCTCGCAGACCCTGCAGCGCGCCGGCACGATCCTGACGGCGTGGCCGGCGGCCCAGCTCGGCGCGGGCCTGATCCCGTGGTTCGCCTCCATCGGCGTCCAAGGCCCGGCGCGCTACTTCCTGTGGGGGCTGGGCGCCGTACTCGACCTGATCTTCTCCGTGCTCCAGAGCCGCAGGCCGGAGCGCCTGATCAAGGAGATGCAGCACCAGGCCCTGCGGCAGGCGCAGCGGCTGGAGCAGCGTGACCGGCGGAGGGGCGACGGGCCGGTGGTGCGCCCGGCGGCGCGGGTCAAGGCCGCCGTGCTCGATCCCGCTCATCTCGGGGAGCGGCTCGGCCTGTTCGTGATCATCGTGCTCGGTGAGGCCGTCATGCAGGTCGTGATGGCCTCCTCCGGGCATTCCTGGGACCTGCAGCTCGGTCTGGCGGCGGTGGCCGGGTTCGGGCTGATCGTCTCGCTGTGGTGGCTGACCCTGCAGTACGGCGTGAGCGCGGTGCCGGGCGCGGCCGAGCGGGGGCTGCGCGCGTATGTGGCGCTGCCCGCGCACTTCGCGATGACCGCGGGCATCACCGCGACCGCGGCCGGGCTCGGCGCGGTCGCCGCGGACCCGGCCTCGCACCCGCACGGCGGCATCGGCTGGGTGCTGGCCGCCGGTCTGGCCGTCTACTTCGCCGCCTCCGCCGTGCTCGGCGTGGCGAGCGGCGCCGAGCGGCGGTGGATCTGGGGATGGGCCCTGCCGTCCGTGGCCGCGCCCCTGGCGGTGGGCGCGGTGTCCGGGTTCGTCGAGGGCTGGGCCGTGGTCGCGCTGCTGCTGGTCGTCGCCCTGTGGCGGGTCGCCTACCGGCACCGCGGCGGCACGGCCCAGGAGGGCTCAGTCCAGCCGGCGTAGCTCGGCGACCTCCTTGCGCAGCTCGGCCAGCTCGTCGAGGATCCGCTGGGTGTGCTCGCTGGTGTCCTCCAGCACCGCGCGCTCCTCGGCGCGTTCCTCGGCGCTCTCCTCGTCCATGGCGCTGACGACCACGGCCATGAAGAGGTTCAGGATCACGAACGTGCAGATCAGGATGAAGATGGTGAAGAAGACCCAGGCCGACGGATGGCGGGTCATCACCTCCCTGGCGATGTTGCCCCAGTCGTCGCCGGTCATCGTCTGGTAGAGGGTGAACAGCGAGGTCGGCAGGCTGCCGAAGCGCTCGGGGGAGGTGCTCCCGTAGAGCTTGGTGGCCATGACGGCGGCCACGTAGAGCACCAGGCCGAGCAGTACCACGATCGAGCTCATCCCCGGCATGGCGCGCAGCAGCGCCGAGACGACGCGGCGCAGGCTCGGCACGACCGACAGCAGCCGCAGGGCACGCAGGATGCGCAGCGAGCGCAGCACGGACAGGCCGCCCGTGGCGGGCATGAAGGCGATGAGGACGATCGCGGCGTCGAAGACGTTCCACGGGTCGCGGAGGAACCTGGAGCGTTCGACGTAGATCTTGGCGATCAGCTCGACGGCGAAGACGTACAGCGCGATGTGGTCGACCACGGTGAGCAGGTGGCCGAAGCGCGCGACCACCGCGGGGAAGGTCTCGAGACCCAGCGTGGCCGCGTTGAGCAGGATGACGCCGACGATGAACCGCTGGAAGCTTTCGCGGGCGAGGAAGGCGGCGGTGCGTTCACGCACGGGGGCAGGCTCCTAAAGGGCTTGGTCATGTGCCCCACCATGATGGCGCAACATGATCAAGCCGATGTCTGTGGTATAAAAACGCACCTGAGCGACGAATGGTGAGGGCGCCGAGCGAGCATGTCCTATCCGAACTACGGTCCCTCCTACTACGGGCCGCCACCCCAGACCCACCCCCAGGGCACCGCCATCCTGGTGCTGGGCATCCTGAGCCTGGTGGTCTGCACGTTCATCGGCCCCTTCGCCTGGTCGATGGGCAACAGGGCGCTGCGCGAGATCGACGAGAGCGGCTACTACTACGAGAACCGCGGCATGGTGCAGGCCGGGCGCATCTGCGGCATCGTCAGCTCGGTCCTGATGATGATCACCCTCGGCTTCGTCGTCCTAATGTTCGGGCTCATGCTGGTCACCGGGGCCCTTTCCAGCTAGCAGGTCGCCCAGGCCCGACTCCAGCAGGTCGAAGGCCCGCTCCGCCTGAGCCCGCAGGCCGGGCTCGATGCTCTCCCAGTCCTCGCCCGCGAGGAGCCGGCGGATCGAGTAGTCGCCGAGCAGTCGCGTCGTGTTGAGAAGGTGGGAGGCCACCAGCCGCGGCGTCAGGTCGTCGGGGTCGGCCTCGAGCTCGTCGGCCAGCGCCTGCGCCAGCACGCGCTCCCGCTCCTCGCCGATCTCGCGGAGCTTGGCGCCCAGCGAGGGGGCCTCGTCGACGATCCTGGCGAACAGGTCGACTCCCGCGTTGAGCCCGTAGCGCCAGTGGCGGGTGTCGAGCGCGTCGAGGAAGTCGCGGCGGAACGCCCGCACCACGCTCTCCCCGGGCCCCCGCTCGCGCAGCACGCGCGGGGCCAGGTCGACGGCCACCTCCTGCCGGTCGGCGAAGAGGTCCTCCTTGGTGCTGAAGTAGTTGAACACCGTGTTGACCGACACGTCGGCGGCCCGCGCCACCTCGGCCACGGTCACGTTGTCGAACCCCTTGGCCATGAACAGCCCCATCGCGACGTCCGCAATGCGCTGCCTGGTCTCGCGCTTCTTCCGCTCCCGCAGCCCCTCTTGCATGCCTCCATCGTACCAAGTTTGCAGTGACCTCAAAATTGTGGTTACTCTAATTTTGGAGGCGATGAAATGATCAGGACTTCAGGTCTGAGCAAGACCTTCGACGGCGGCACAGAGGCCGTCAAAGGCGTCGACCTATCGGTCGGGCCCGGCGAGATCGTCGGGTTCCTCGGTCCGAACGGCGCCGGCAAGACCACGACCATGCGCATGCTGACCACGCTGCTGCGCCCCACGTCCGGCACCGCCACGGTGGCCGGCCACGACCTGCTCGGCGACGCGAAGGAGGTGCGCAGGCGCATCGGCTACGTCTCCCAGACCGGCGGGACGTCGCCGGCCTCGCCGCTGATGGGCGAGCTCGTGCTCCAGGGCATGCTGTACGGCCTGAACCGGGCGACGGCCGAGGCCAGGACGCGGGAGGCGCTGGAGCGGCTCGAACTCGCGGGCCTGGAGTCGAAGCCCGGCGCCGCGCTGTCCGGCGGGCAGCGCCGCCGCTTCGACATCGCGTTCGCCCTGCTGCACGACCCGGTCCTGCTCTTCCTCGACGAGCCCACGACGGGCCTCGACCCGCAGAGCCGGGCCAACCTGTGGGACCACATCCGCTCGCTGCGCGGCGAGCGGGGCATGACGGTCTTCCTCACCACCCACTACCTGGACGAGGCCGACGCGCTCTGCGACCGGATAGTGATCATCGACCACGGCCGGATCGTGGCCGAGGGCGCCCCGGCCGAGCTGAAGACCGGCGGGCGCACGCTCGACGAGGTGTTCCTGGACATCACCGGAAGGTCCCTGCGCGAGGAGGCGGGCGTCTGATGCTGCGTGACACCTGGGTGCTGTTCCGCCACGGCGTGCGCGTCACGCTCCAGCAGAAGGTCGGCATGGTCTTCGGCGCGATCCAGCCGCTGCTCTTCCTGGTGCTGTTCGGGCCCATCTTCACCACGTTCGGCACGTGGGAGACGCTCGTCCCCGGCCTCATCATCCAGCTCGGGCTCATGAGCATGGGGCTCGCCGGGTTCGGGGTGGTGTTCGAGAAGCGCTCCGGCGTGCTGGAGCGCATGCGCGTCACCCCGGCCAGCCGGCTGGCGCTGCTGCTCGGGCGCGTGCTCAACAACGCGCTCACCATGACGATCCAGACGCTGCTGCTCCTGGTGGTCGCCTTCGCCTTCGGCCTGCGGGCTCCCGCGCCGGGGCTGGCGGCCGGGTTCGTGCTGGTGATCGTGCTCGGGAGCAGTCTGGCCGCGCTGTCGTACGCCATCGCGCTGACGATGAACGAGCACCTGTTCGCGCCCGTGATGTCCACGGCGGTGATCCCGCTGGTCCTGCTGTCCGGCTCGTTCCTGCCGATGTCGATGGCGCCGGGCTGGCTCGACGCCATCTCGCACATCAGCCCGTTCAGGTACACGCTGGAGGCGCTGCGCGACCTGTTCGAGGGGCACTACCTGACGGGCACCGTGGGCCTGGGAGTGGCCGTGACGGTGGTGTTCGCCGCGGTCAGCCTCACGGTCGGGACCCGGGTCTTCAACCGGGAGAACGCCTGAGAGCGCCGTTCAGGCCGCGTTCCTGGCGCGCCGCCGCAGCGCGGCGATGATCCCCGCCGGGTCCACGTTCCCGTAGCCGTAGTCGTAGTCGAAGCCCACCTCGCTGCGGTCCTCGGCGGTGCGCCGCAGCAGCGCCCGCAGCTGGGTGGGCGACAGCCGGGTCGACGGCCACAGGGTGCGGACGGCGGCGACGAGCCCGGCGGCCACCGGCGTCGCCGCGGAGGTGCCCGAGTCGGGCTCGTCGTCGCCGAACGCCTTGGACCCGGAGAAGTGGGTGTAGGCGCAGAAGTCGGGCTTGCGGGCGGTCAGCCGCCCGGGGCCCTGCGAGGAGTAGCCCACCCGCTCCCCGTTGATGTCGACGCCGCCGACGGACAGGGCCTTCGGGTGGGAGTTGGCCCCGACGATGGGCCGGTTGGGGTAGACGCACCGGCCGTCGGGGCACTGGGTGCCGCAGTTGCCCGCCGCGAACAGCACGTCCGCGCCCGCCCGGTCGAGCTCGGCCACCATCAGGTTGAACGGGTGGGCGGCGTTGTCGGAGTAGTTGCCCGGATGCCCGACGGGGAAGTCCCACTCGGGGGAGAACGAGCCCCACGAGTTGCTCACCACCAGCGCCCTGGTCTCGGCGGGCTGGGCGGCGAGCACGCTGCGCAGGTGCGCGAACGCCGACACCGCGTCCGACAGCAGCCCGTCCAGCGCCGAGCCGCCGGGCCGGGTGGACAGCAGGACCGGGATGTCGATCAGCGACGCCTGGGGAGCGGCGATGAGCGTGTCGAACGCGCACATCGTCCCGTGATCGACCTCGAACTCGCCCGCCTTGCCCGACACGCCCTGCGGGCTCCAGGACCGCTCGGCGTCCAGCGTGACGCCCCTGCCGAGCTGCCTGGCGGTGTGGGCCGCGTTGATCCCGGTGTCGAGCACGGCCAGCGCCACCCCGCTGCCGTCGAGACCCTCGGCGCTCAGTCCCGGCACGTTCAGCAGCCGCTCCACGTCGTGCCAGGTGCCGACCGGCGGGTCGCCCCCGCACGTGCGCGTGGTCGCGATCACCGGGTCGGCGAAGACGCCGACCACGTCGGGCCTCAGCGCGGGCAGCAGTGTGACCCTGGAGGCCAGCTCGTCGTCCGAGATGGTGCCGCGCACCAGCACGGAGGCGTCCTCGGCGGCCAGCGAGAAGTCGAGCGGCTGGTTGAGCGAGAGGGGGTCGCCCCCGGCGATCGGGACGGGCCGCGCGACCGCCACGGGGACGTACGCGGTGTCGAGCTCGACCCCGGGCAGCCCGTCGGCCACGTCGGCCGTGGTGGCGCTCTGATCCGGGTCGGCGACGGCCGCGACCAGATCGGGGGAGGGGCGGAGCTGGATCAGGACCCGCATGTGTCACCACCGAATCTCGTGGAGGGAATGAACTCCCCAAGATTCCTCCATTCATCGCCCCGGCGTCCAGCGCCTTTCAAGGGTTTGACCTGCGCAAATACCCTAATTAGTGCGAACCGGATGACATTTCTTCCGGGGCGTCAGGCTTCCGTGTTCCCGGTCTGTTCACTACGGTGTCGAATCATGACGCTCCAGGCGCAGATGCCGGTCGACGACGGAGAAAAAGCTCACTGGCTGGCGGTGCGGCCGAGGCTCGTCCTCGCCAGCGCCTTCATGCTGTTCCTCGAGCTGGCGCTGATCCGGTGGACCGGGTCCAACATCGTCCACCTCAGCTATTTCACCAACTTCGTGCTGCTCGGCTCGTTCCTGGGCATCGGGCTCGGCTTCCTGCGCGTGGGGCGGTCGCGGCGGCAGCCGTACTACTCGCCCGTCGTGCTGGCCGTCCTGGTCGCCGTCGTCCTGACGTTCCCCGTGACCGTCGACAGGAACACCGAGGGCGTCCTGTACTGGACGAGCCTGTCCACCAGCGGCCCGCCCGCGTGGCTGATCCTGCCGGTGATCTTCGCCGCCGCCGCGCTGGTGCTCATGGGCCCCGCCGAGCTCGTCGGGCGCTGTTTCCCCGAGCTGCCGCGCCTGGAGGCCTACCGCTACGACCTGATCGGCAGCCTCAGCGGGATCGCCGCGTTCACGGCGCTGTCGTTCCTGAGCGCGCCGCCGGTGTTCTGGGGGCTGGTCGCGGCCATCTGCTACGGGCTGCTGCTCATGCCCCGGCCGCGCTCGCTCTACCTCGGCCTGGTGACCGTGCCCTCGCTGGCCGTGGTGGGGCTGCTGCTGATGGAGACGCTGACCGCCGGGGCCATCTGGTCGCCGTACTACAAGGTGACCGCGCGCCAGCTCACCCAGCTCGGCGTGCCCGTCACCGACATCTCCGTGAACGGCATCCCGCACCAGCAGGCCGTGCCCGCCGCCGCCCGGCTGCAGTGGGAGGCCCAGTACGGCCTGCCGTACGAGCGGACCAGCAAGCCGCCCAAGGACGTGCTCATCGTCGGCGCGGGCAGCGGCACCGACGTGGCCATCGCGCTGTCCAAGGGCGCCAACCGGGTGGACGCCGTGGAGATCGACCCCAAGCTGCGCGAGCTGGGCGGCTCGGTCCACCCCGACAAGCCGTACGACGACCCGCGCGTCACCACCCACATCACCGACGGGCGGGCCTTCCTCGAGCGCACGGGCGACAAGTACGACCTGATCCTCTTCGCCCTGCCCGACTCGCTCACCCTCGTCTCCGGGGCGAGCTCGCTGCGCCTGGAGAGCTACCTGTTCACCGAGGAGGCCATGAAGGCCGCCCGCGCCCACCTCAAGCCGGGCGGCACCTTCTCGATGTACAACTACTACCGGGAGAGCTGGCTGGTCGACCGCCTCGCCTCCACCATGCAGAGCGCCTTCGGCCACAAGCCGTGCGTCGACGTCGTCAGCACCGCCGGCCAGCAGGCCGTCATCACGGCGGGCGTGACGGCCGACGCGCAGCGCTGCGCGTCGGAGTGGCCCGGCGCCGCCCCCGGCACCCCGCAGCCCGCCAACGACGACCGGCCGTTCCTCTACCTCAAGGACGCCACGATCCCGCCGATCTACATCATCACGCTCGGCCTGATCCTCATCGTCAGCCTCTTCGCCGTCCGCGTCGTCGCCGGGCCCTACGAGCGGATGCGGCCGTACGCGGACCTGTTCCTGCTCGGCGTGGCGTTCATGCTGCTGGAGACGAAGAGCGTGACCGGGTTCGCGCTGCTGTTCGGCACCACGTGGGTGGTCAACGCGATCGTCTTCGCCGGCGTCCTGGTCGCGGTCCTCGCCGCCGTCGAGGTCACCCGCCACTTCCGCACCCCGCCGCTGCCCGTCATGTACGGCGTGCTGCTCGCGGGCCTGCTGCTGTCCTGGCTGGTGCCGAACTCGTGGCTGCTGTCCCTGCCGGTGCCCCTGCGCGCGGTGGCGGCCGTGGTGGTGGCGTTCCTGCCGATCTTCGCCGCGAACGTCGTCTTCGCCAAGCGCTTCGCCGAGACGGCCGACGCGACCACTTCCTTCGGCGCGAACCTGCTGGGGGCCATGGTGGGTGGCTGCCTGGAGTACGCGGCGCTGGTGATCGGGTACAAGGGGCTGCTGATCGTGGCGGCGGTGCTCTACATCGGGGCGATGGTGCTGCTGCCCCGGAAGTCGGTCACCGCCTGACGGCCGGGGCGGCGGGGGGATTCCCCGCCGCCGGTGCCGTGGGTTACAGGCCGCAGAGCTCGTCGAGGGACTTGGCGCCCTTCTGGGTGTTCCTGGTCGGCGTCTGCGTGGGCGCCGCCGCCTGGCGCGTACGGGTCGGCGTGGCCGAGGACGTGACGCTCGGGGACGCGCTCACGTTGGCCGTCTGGGCCTGGCGGGCGGGCCGGCCGGAGTCGGCGATCGCCTTCCTGGAGGCCACGCGGATCTTCGCCCAGTCGGGCCGGCCCGAGTAGAACTCCGGCGGCACGAACTGCAGGCTCGTGATCCGGGCGTCCTTGACCTTGACGGCCAGCTCCACCAGCGGCTGCACCAGGTGCTGCGGGATGTTGGTCTGGGCCAGCCGCTTGGCCGCGCCGGCGATCCTGGTGAAGTTGGTGAGGATCACGGTGGGGGTGGCCTGCTGGGCGAAGGCGCCGATGACGCAGCGCTGGCGGGCCATGCGGGAGAAGTCGTCGCTGTTGACCCGGGAGCGGCCGTACCAGAGGGCCTGCTCGCCCGACAGCTTCCGGTAGCCCGCCTTGATGGTGCCCGCCGTGCCGAAGTGGCCGCCCCACTTGACGTCCTGCTCGACCCGGATCTTGAGGCCGCCGATGGCGTCGACGAGGTCCGCGAAGCCGTACATGTTCATCAGCATGTAGTAGTCGATCTTGAGGTTCAGCGTGTAGCCGATGGCGTCCATCAGCGCCCGGGGGCCCTTGTTCTTGCCGCCCATGAGCTGCGGGTTGTCGTTGGCGTACTGCCAGACCTCGTTGAGCAGGCCGCCGTTGGGGAGCTCGGCCATGTAGCCGTTCGGGAACTGCTTGTGCAGCGGCGAGGTCGGCGGGAATCGCACGTGCTGCAGGTTGCGCGGCAGGCTGAACAGGACGGTGTTGCCCGTCTTGAGGTCGATGCTGGCCACGTTCATGCTGTCGGTGCGCACGCCGGTGCGGTTGCCGGCCGCGTCGCCGCCGATCAGCAGGAAGTTCACGCGATCCTTGCCGCCCCACGGGTCCTCGCCTTCCTTGACCGGGGCGGGGGCCTCGGGGTCGGGTGCCGAGGGGAAGATCTGCTTGATCGCTTCCCGCGCGGTCAGCACGTAGTTGGCGGTCAGGGCGAACGGCGACATCACCGCCACGCACAGCACCCCGACGACGATGCCGGTCAGCACCTGGCCCTGCTGGTTGAGGCGGTTGGGCCCGAGCGCGACGTACGAGGTCACCAGCACCGCGAACCACATCAGCGCGAGGACCGAGGCCACGACGACCACGGTCATCATCATCCCGTCGCCGGCGAACGCGGTGAGGTTCTGCATGTTCCGGGTCAGCCCGAAGGCCAGGGCCGCAAGGAGCAGCACCGCGTACACGCTGAGGAGGATCAGCCCGGTACGGCGGCGCCCGGCGCGCAGATGTGCGGCGCCGGGCGCGATGGCGGACAAAGCGGTCCACCCGAGTACTGATCCGGTCGTCAGGGGCTTGGCGAAGCGAGGGGAGGAGGAGCCAGGGCGCGGACGGCGAACGGGCCGCCGTTTCTTGTTGCCCCCTGGCACGGTTTCTGCCCCATCGCGATTGCTCACACCCGGCTCCTTACACGCCTACCAGGCAAAACTGTCGTTGCCCCCCGTTGGGCACAAGATTGCCAGGATTCTAGTCCCCATATCTGGACATCAGAGACATGTGCCCAAGCTGAGATGAACACTACGTGCACGATGGGCCGCGTTTATGGGGTTTTGGGTAGGTCGTAATTTTTTCAGGAGACGGTCGAGGACGGCGCCATCCAGGTGTTGCACTGGTACGTCTTGTCCCGCTCCCAGCCCTGCCGGAACCACCGGTTGTTGTTGGCGGGCGTGCCGTGGTCGCGCGGCCACCCCGGATAGTCGCCCACCTGGGCGTAGAACGAGAACAGGCGGCTGCGCAGGGACGTGCTCACCGGGTACGTCGCCGCCACCGACCGCATCCACATGGCGCCGAAGCAGGTCGCCTGCAGCTCGAGCCGCCTGCTGAGCGCCAGCTTGCCGCTCTGGCCGGAGGAGTCGAGGGTGGCGCTCCACCAGGAGTCCATCAGGCCGGTGATGTTCTGGATGTGGTGGCCGTACTCGTGGGCCATCATGCTGATGATGCCGCCGTGCCACTGGATGATCTGGCCGTACCCGCGGGCGTTGCCGTTGCCCCGGGACATGGCCGAGGTGGAGGCGTAGATCGTGTTGTTGCGCGGGCAGTAGTACGGCACCATGCTCCCGGCCGACGGATAGTCGCCGCACGCGCCCCGGCCCCGCTTGGCGGCGATGGCGTAGTTGGGCGCGCTGAACTGGATGCCCTGCTTCTCCAGGATCGGCCCCCAGGCCCGGTCCATGCACTTGCCGGTCTTCAGGATCAGCGCCTTGAGCTGACTGTGGTTGAAGATGTCGGCGCTCCCGCCGGAGCAGCTCAGCCTGGGCAGCGAGCCCGCCCGGTACATGGTGTTGCTCTTCAGGCTCGTGTTCAGCGTCACCTTGGGAGGCTGCGTCGGGGTCGTCTCCGGCTCCTGGGTCTCCTCCTGGGTGGGCTGCTGCGTCGGCGAGTCGGACTCCGTCGGGGTCGGCTGCCGCGTGCGGGTCGGGAACGGGTCGCTGGTGGCGCGCTCCGAAGGCTCGTACGTCGGGATCGCGACCGGTGTCGTCGTCTCCGACCTCGACGCGCTCTTGAACAGCGCCGACGCGATGACGATCAGCACGAACAGCGCGGCGATCCCCCCGAGCACGCCGCCGATCACGCCGAAGACGCCCATGCCGGACTTCCTGCGCTGCGGCGGCCCCCACTGCGCCGGCGGCAAAGGGGGTGGCGGCGGAGGCGGGGGCGGCGGTTGCCGGTATTGCTGCTGCTGCCCGTAGGGTGGCGGCGGTGGCGGGTACTGCGGGCCGCCCTGGGGATAGGCCTGCTGCGGGTAGGCGGGCCCCTGAGGGTGGGGCGGCGCCTGCTGGTACGGGTTCCCCTGCGGAGGCGGTCCCGGGGGCGGGGGCGGCGGTGGGGGAGGCGGCGGAGGCGTCGGGTACGGTTGCCGGCTCGGCGGCTGCGGCTGGCGGTAGTTCGGCGGCGGCCACGGCAATGAGGGAGGCCTCTGTGGCTGCCCTGGCCCCTGTGGCGGGGGTGGATAATGCCCGTTCCCTGTCACCGTGTCTCCCCGTTCGCCCGGTTGTCTGGAATCGATGGCTTTGCGCCGCGACTTGCCGGACCCTTGCCAAATTTGGGGCAAAAGCATACTCATTTCTCACCCGTCACGGATGTAGCAGTGATCGGTTACGGTCCGAAATCATTCGAGGTGATCTCGGTTATCTCCCGGTCCGCGCGGCGGGCGTTGCCCTAGCTTCTTTGGCATGAATCTCCAGCAGCTCCGCTATGTGGTCGCGACTGCGGAGCACCGCACCATGACCGACGCGGCAAGATCGCTTTACATCGCGCAGCCTGCGCTGTCCCGCGCGATCCGCGATCTGGAGCGGGAGCTCGGTATGACGCTCTTCGCTCGTTCAGGCCGTGGCGTGGTCGTCACCGCGCAGGGCCGTCGCGTGGTCAAGCTGGCGAGGGAGGCACTCGATGCCGTTCACGAGATCGAGGGCCTGGCCAACCACAGCGGCGTCACGGAAGCGGAGCTCCGCATCGCGTCCACGCCCAGCCTCGAACCCGGCCTGGCCGGGCGGCTGCTCCCGGCTTATGCGGCCGAGCATCCGGGAGTACGCGTGCACATCGTTCGCTGCGACGGCAGAGACGGCGTCGTCAGCGCCATCAGAGATCAGCGGGCCGACCTCGGGCTCACCGATCTCCCGGTCCCCACGGACCTGATCACCCATCCGCTCGAGCGCCAGGAGATCGTGCTGATCTCCCCGCCCGGGCTCGACCTGCCCAACCCGGTGCCGATGGGCAAGCTGCACGGCATGCGCCTGGCGCTGCCGGCCCGCGGCAGCATGCGGCGCAGGGAACTGGACGCGATGTTCGGCAAGTACTCGGTGAGCCCCGTGGTCGTGCTCGAAACCGACGAGCGCAACGGCTGGCTCAACGCGGTACGCGCGGGCCAGGCGTCGTTGCTCTGGTACCGCGGCCTGGCGGAACAGGCCAGTCGCGCGGGCCTGATCGTGCGCTCGCTCGAACCCGCCGTGCGGCGCGTCATCGCCGTCGTGCACGCCCGCCGCCGCCTGCCGCTGATCGCCCAGGACTTCCTGTCCACGGCGGAAAAGGGGACAGCGGCCTGACCCGATTAGGAACGATCCAGAGTTAACCAACCCCCTAGCGAGAGACCGGCAACCGCACCACGGCCCGCAGTCCAGGCGCGGCGTCCTCCAGGACGACCGTGCCGCCGTGCGCACGCACGGTCTCGCGTACGATCGCCAGCCCCAGCCCGGCGCCGCCCTCATCACGGCTGCGCCCGGAGTCCAGCCTGGTGAACCGGTTGAAGACGCGCTCGCGATCCTGCTCAGGGATGCCGGGCCCGTCGTCGGTCACCGTCAGCACTCCGTCCGCGGTCAAGGCCACCTCGACCTTGGAAGAGGTGTGGCGTACCGCGTTGTCCATCAGGTTCGTCAGCACCCGGCTCAGGTCGAGGGCGTCTCCGCGCACCACGACCGGGTCGCACACCGTCAGGCGCGCCTCGGCGTACCTGTCGACGGTCTGGCGGACCACCTCGTCCAGCTCGACGGGTTCCCGCCTGGCGGGCACGCCGCCGCGCTCGTCCAGCCTGGCCAGCGCCAGCAGGTCCTCGGCCAGCCTGGACAGCCGCATCGTGTCCTCCAGGACGCCCTCGGCGGTCTCCCGCCAGTCCTGACCCTCCGGATGTCCCAGCGCGACCTCGAGCTGCAGCCTGATGCTGGCCAGCGGGCTGCGCAGCTCGTGCGCCGCGTCGGAGACCAGCGCCCGCTGGCGCTGCTCGGCCTCCTCCAGCCTGGCCAGCATGCCGTTGAGCGTGGTGGCCAGCGAGTACACCTCGTCACGCGACTGCGGCACCGGCAGCCGGCGCGACCTGGCCGTGTGCGTGATGTCCGCCGCGCCCCTGCGCAGGGCCGCGATCGGGCGCAGCGTACGGCCGATCATGAGCCAGCTCGCCACCGCGAGCAGCACGATCAGCGCGGGCGTGCCCACCAGCAGCACCCGTCCGGCCGTGACCAGGCTGGTCTGGATCTCGCTGATGGGCCGGGCCGCGATGACGGTCTGCCCGCGGTCCGCGCTGAGCACGATCACCCGCAGGAACCCGGGGACCGCGTACGGCCGCCCGTCCAGGAGCGTGGCCTGCCCCCGCTTGAGCACCTTGTCCCGGGCCTTGGCGTCCAGCAGCGGGACCAGCCGGTCGGTGCCGTACGTCACGTGCGTGATGCGCCCGCCGGCGTCGATGACCTGCACGATCGTGCCGTCGTGCGTGGTGATCGGGCTGGTCAGCGTCCCGGCGTCGGCCGCCACGCGCACGGCCTGCGCCGTCTGCCTGGTGGACTCGTCCACCGTGTCCATCAGCGCCCGCTCGAGCACGCTGACCAGCACCGACGCCGACACGGCCAGCGCCAGCGCGAGCACCGCGGCGGCCGCCACCGTGAGCCTGAACCGCAGCCCCTGCCGCCGCCACCAGACGAGCGGGGAGTCAGCCACCGTCGCCCGCCAGCCGGTAGCCCGCGCCGCGCACGGTCTGGAGCGCGTTCCTGCCGAACGGGGCGTCGATCTTGCGCCGCAGGTAGCCGACGTACACCTCGACCACGTTCGGGTCGGTGTCGAAGGTGTCCCAGACGTGCTCCAGGATCTCCGCCTTCGACACGACCTCGTCCCGCCGCCGGATCAGGTACTCCAGCAGCGCGAACTCCCTCGGCGTCAGCTCGATCGAGCTCCCGTCCCGCTCGACCCTGCGCCGGGCCGGGTCGAGCGACAGGTCGCCTGCCACCAGCACCGACGGCCGCCGCCCCGCGTCGCGCCGCAGCAGCGCCCGCAGCCTGGCCACCAGCACCACGTACGAGAACGGCTTGGTCAGGTAGTCGTCGGCGCCCAGGTCGAGCCCGTCGGCCATGTCGTATTCGCCGTCCTTGGCCGACAGCATGAGGATCGGCACCCAGTTCTCCTCCGCGCGCAGCTGCTTGCACACGTTGTAGCCCGAGAGCCTGGGCAGCATGATGTCGAGCACCACGATGTCGTAGTCACCCTGCCTGGCCGCGTGCAGGCCCTCCTCGCCGTCGTGGGCGAGGTCCACGGCGAACCCCTCAGCCTGGAGCCCCCGCTGGAGCGCGGCGGCCATCCGCCGCTCGTCCTCGACGACAAGTACTCTCATGTGGCAATTCTCCTGTTCCCGGCCTGAGACAACGCTGAGAAGGCTGAGAGCCGTCTCAGACAGTCTCAGGTCCGCCTAAGGATGCATCACGCAGGCTCTGAACATCGACATACCGTTAAGGAGTGAGATGCGCAGAGGCACGTTCGTGAGGTGGGGAGTCCCGATCGCGGCGGCGGCCGTGATCGGAGCCGCGATCGGCGCCGGCCCCGTCATAGCCGCGGTGAGCGGCGACCCCGTGCTGCCGGAGCGGTCGGCACAGCAGCTGCTGGCCGACGCCGTGGCGGCGACCGGCAAGGAAGGCGGCATCGCGCCGATGTCCGGCACGGTGCAGCAGACGGCCTCGCTCGGCCTGCCGGCGCTGCCGCAGACCGGCGAGGCGTCGCCGCTGAGCCTGCTGTCCGGTTCGCACGAGGTGAAGGTCTGGTACGGCGGCGACGACAAGGTCCGGGTGGCCCTGCCGACCCAGCTGAACGAGACCAACCTGATCGTGAACGGCGACACGGGCTGGTACTGGGAGAGCGCCACCAACACGGCCACCAAGCTGACCATCAAGGCGGAGACCGGGCAGGACAAGCGCGCTCTGCCCACGCCGCGGCCGACCGACGTGACGCCGCAGCAGGTGGCCGAGCACCTGCTGGCCAACGTCGACCAGCACACGGCGGTCCGCGTGATCAACACCGCCCAGGTGGCGGGCCGGCCGGTCTACCAGCTCGTGCTGGCGCCCAAGGACGCGGGCTCGCTGGTCCAGGAGATCCGCATCGCGCTCGACGGCGAGACGTACGTCCCGCTGCAGGTGCAGGTCTACGCCAAGGGGTCGGCCGAGCCGGCGTTCCAGGTCGGGTTCACGCAGGTGACGTTCACGCCGCCGGCGGCCGAGAACTTCACCTTCACCCCGCCCGCGGGCGCCAAGGTGGAGGAGAAGACCCTCGGGGCCGGCATGGACCAGGACGTGGCGGCGGATCGCGCCGAGCACGCCAAGGACGTCGCGGAGCGGGCGAAGGTCGTGGGGCAGGGCTGGACGACCGTGGCGGTCGTGCCGTTCTCGCTGTCGGACCTGAAGACCGCGACGCCGTCGGACGGTCGCGAAGGCCGCGGCCCTGGCGCGGGTGCCGACCCGAGCGCGCTGATCGACAGCGTGCTGAAGTCCGCCACCCCGGTGAGCGGCACGTGGGGCTCCGGCAAGCTGATCAAGACCAAGCTCGTCACCGCCCTGCTGACCGACGACGGCCGCCTCCTGGTCGGCGCGGTCACCCCGGAGGAGATCACCAAGGCGGCGGGCACCAAGTGACCACCGTCACGCAGGAAGCAGGGGCGCCCTCCGGGGCGGCCCTGCCCCCGGGGGTGAGCGCGGGGGAGTTCGCGATCGTCACGGAGGGCCTGACCAAGCGCTTCCGCGGCGGCCAGGTCGCCGTGGACACGCTGGACCTGGCCGTGCCGCGCGGCTCGGTGTTCGGCTTCCTGGGGCCGAACGGCTCGGGCAAGACCACCACGATCCGCATGCTGCTCGGCCTGGTCGCGCCGACGTCGGGCGGGTACTCCGTGCTCGGCCTGCCCCAGGCCCAGGCCCTGCCCAAGGTGGGGGCGCTGGTCGAGGGGCCGGCCTTCTACCCGTACCTGTCGGGCGCGGCCAATCTGATGCGCTTCGACTCCGCCGACCCGACCGCGCCCCGCGCGAGCGCGAAGCGGCGCATCGCCGAGGCGCTCGACCGCGTGGGCCTGTCGGCCGCGGCCGCCAAACGCTTCCGCAACTACTCGCTCGGCATGCGCCAGCGCCTGGCCATCGCCGCTGCCCTGCTGGGGCCGCGCGAGCTGCTCATCCTGGACGAGCCCACCAACGGGCTCGACCCGCAGGGCACGCGCGAGGTCCGCGCGCTGGTCAAGGAGATCGCAGCCGACGGCACCACGGTCTTCGTCTCCTCCCACCTGCTGGCGGAGGTGGAGCAGATGTGCACGCACGCCGCGATCATGCGTACCGGCAAGCTCGTGGCGCAGGGCACGATCGCCTCGCTGAACGGCGGGCTCGTGACGCGCGTCCGGGTGGAGACACCGGACGTGGCGGACGCCGCGCGGGTGCTCGGCACGCTCGGCCTCGCCGACGTGCTGACCTCGGGCGGCGAGGTCACGGCGGAGCTCGGCGGCCACGCGCCGGAGCGCGTCAACGCCGCGCTGGTGGGGGAAGGCGTGGCCGTTCGCGGGCTGGCCGTGGTGCGGCCGAGCCTGGAGGACGTGTTCGTGGGACTGACAGGGGAGGGCTTCGATGTCGACGGCTAAGTCGACGGCTGAGACGGCGACCGCTGAGACGGCGACCGCTGAGACGGCGACCGCTGAGACGGCGGGGACCCGGGGGTCCGCCGTCGGGACCACGGGGGCAGAGGCCCAGGAGGAGCGCCGCACGCCCGGGCTGGTGCCCGTCGCGGAGTCCATGCGCACCACCGAACGCCGCCCGCCGGAGCCGTCCGCTTCCGCACCCGCCCCTGCGGCGGGGAGGGCGTGGGCGTTCTGGCGGCTGCTCGGCTCCGAGCTGGGCCTGACGTTCCGCAGGCCGCGCAACCTGACGATGCTGGCCGTGCTCGGCGTCGTGCCGATCGTCATCGGCGTGGCGCTGCGGCTCGTGGCCTCCGAGGAGGGGATGGGCGGACTCGTCCAGGACGTCGTGGGCAACAGCCTGATGCTGACGTTCGTGTCGTTCTCGTTCCTGGTGCTGCTGCTGATGCCGGTCGCCGTCAGCGTCGTGGCCGGCGACTCGATCGCGGGCGAGGCCGGCGCGGGGACCCTGCGCTACCTGCTGGCCGCCCCTGCGGGGCGCACCCGGCTGCTGCTGGTCAAATACCTCAACGCGGTCGTCTTCGCGTACGCGGTCACCGCGGTGGTGGCCCTGACGGCGCTGGTGACGGGCCTGATCCTCTTCCCGGCCGGGGACGTGACACTGCTGTCCGGCAGCACGATCTCGATGGCCGACGGGCTGCTGCGCATCCTCATCGCCGTCGGGTACGTCGGCGCCGGGATGGCCGCCCTGGCCGCGGTCGCGGTGGCGCTGTCGACGTTCACCGAGGTGTCCATCGGGGCCATCGCGGCCACCATGGTGCTGGTCATCGTCTGCCAGGTGCTCCGGGCGATCCCCGAGCTGGGCTCGATCACGCCCTACCTGCTGCCGTCCAAGTTCACGAACTTCGACGCCGTGCTGCGCAGCCCGATCGACTTCGGGAGCCTGCGGGACGGGCTGCTGGCGTTCGGGGCGTACATCGTGCTGTTCGGCTCGATCGCCTGGGCGCGCTTCTCCGGCAAGGACATCACCTCCTGACAGCGGCAGCGCCCCGACCGCGGACGGCCGGGGCGCGGGACGCCGGAACGTCAGGCGGCGGGACGGCGGCGCAGGCCGAGCGCGCCGATCACGACGCCGATGACGCCCACCACGAGGCCGGCGCCGCCGAGCAGGCGGGCGGTGCCGTCGGAGGCCGACGCGGCCGCCACCGGCGTCACCGAGGGAGCGGCGGCGGCCGGAGCGGCCGAGGCCGGCGCCGAGGCCATGCCGTGCTCGTCGCCCCCGCTCGCGGGGACCAGCTTGAGCGTCGGGGCGGGGTGCTCCGCCTCGGTCCCGTCCGTCTTGGGCGCGTCCGACCAGTCCACGACCTCACCCTTGGAGTAGGTCTGCTTCGTCGGGAACACCAGCGAGTCCGTGTCCTTGGGCAACTGCCCCATGGACACCTCGAACTCCTGGAACTCGCCCGGGTTGATCTTGCCGCCGGACCACACGATCTTGGTCACGGCCTCTTCGAGGTCGCCGTACTCGGTCTTGACCGGCTTGGGCAGCTTGCCCTGCGTGACCTTGACGTCCCAGCCCGGCAGGGGCTTGACCGACACGAACGCCAGCGGATGGTCGACGGGGAAGGAGACCTCGATCTTGGTGGTCGAGGCGTCGTCGCGCTCGTTCGGCACCCGGAACGCGACCTTGGTGAATCCGCCCTGCTCGGCGGTGCCCGGCTGGATGGAGACGTGGGCCAGGGCCGGGATGGCGAGGCCGACGGTGAGGGCGGTGGCGGCGGCGAGCACGGTCGCCGCACGGCGTGCGAAGGACATGCGGGAACTCCACTTGGTGAACGGGGATGAACAAGGGGTGTCAGACGGTCAGGCGGGAAGTGGAGGACCACGCCTGGCCACGCTGTGCCGGAACTCCGGCTGGAGCGGGACGACCCTCGCCCGGACGATCGGCGCGGCGGGCCGCGCGAACAGCGGCACGGCGACCGCCGGGAGCAGCAGGAGACGGCGGCCGACGAGGCGCAGCAGCGACCAGAGCACGACCTCGCCGCGCGCCAGCCACAGGCCCGTGATCAGCGTGGCCGTCACGTGCGTGAGCAGCATGCCGGTGTTGACCGCCAGGCCGCCCTGGCCGTGGCCGTGCGCCGCGGCCCCCAGCTCGAACAGGCCGCGCATGGAGAAGTAGGCGGCGCCGTCGCCCGCGAACAGCTCGTGCAGCGCCAGCTGCGCCCCCACCAGCACGACGTTGATCGTCGCCGCGGAGCGCTCCTTGCCGCACAGCGCCAGCCCCAGTGCGGACACGCCCGCGAGCCCCAATCCGGCGACCCACGGAGCGGGCGCCGAACCGCCGCCCAGCACGTGCGCGAAGGCGGCGAGAGCCACGCAGACGGCGGCGAAGGCGGCCGTCCGCGCGAGTCTGAGGGGAAGGTGCGCACGCATGGGTGTGCCCCATGCTCTCACGGGGCAGTGAGTCATGAGACCCGAAGTCCGAAGCCGCACAGTGGCTGGTCCAAAACGGGCATTTAGGGCTAGGGTCGTGCCGACCGCGTTGACATTGAGGTGAGAACGTTGCGGCACTTGGGTGGTTTCCTCATCGGGCTGGTGGTGACGGCGGCCGTGCTGGCGGGCGGTGGCTGGGCCGTCCAGCAGGCCATCGGCAACGCCGCGGCCACGCCACCGGACAACCAGAAGATGTGGATCGCGCTGGGCGCGATGGCCGCCGTCGGGCTGGTCGTCGGGCTGGTGGTGGCGGGCCGGATCTCGCCCTTGGCGACGTTCGTGCCGTCGCTGGTCCTGCTGGCCTGGACGGTCGTGTACGCACTCGACGTGAACAGGGCGATCTCCCTCATTCCGAGCGCCCCGTCGGTCAACCAGATCATTCTGGACGCCGGTCTCGGCGCCAAGACCCTGCTCACGTCGGGCGTGTTCGCGCTGCTCGGCGTGGCGCTGTTCATCCCCGTCCTGATGCCGTCGCGCTGGTCGCGCCAGTACGACGACGTCGACGAGGACTACGAGGCCACGCCGGAGGGCAGCTACTACTGAGTTGTCCCTACTGGGCCGTCCCCGTGTAGAGGCGGGTCACCACGTCCTCGATGCTCGACTGGCCGGGAGACGTCGCCATCAGGTCGTCGAGCGTGCCGTCGAACGCCAGCCGCCCGTGGTCGATCACCATGACCCGGCGGCACAGGCGCTCGATGTCGCCGAGGTCGTGCGTGGTCAGCAGCACGGTCGTGCCGCGCTCGGCGTTGACCCGCTGCAGGAACTCCCTGATGCCGGCCTTGCTGACCACGTCCAGCCCGATCGTCGGCTCGTCGAGCACCAGCACGTCGGGCGCGTGCAGCAGCGCCGCCGCGAGGTCGCCCCGCATGCGCTGGCCCAGGCTGAGCTGGCGCACCGGCGTGCGCATGAACTCGCCCAGGTCGAGCGTCCCGGTCAGCTCGTCGAGCCGCGACCTGAACGTGGCCCGGTCCACCCGGTACAGGTGGCGGATCAGCTCGAAGCTGTCGACGAGCGGCAGGTCCCACCACAGCGTTGTCCGCTGCCCGAACACCACCCCGATCCGCCGCGCCAGCGACGTGCGCCGGCGCGACGGGTCGAGCCCGGCCACCCGGACCCGGCCGGACGTCGGTGTCAGGATGCCGCAGAGCATCTTGATGGTGGTGGACTTGCCGGCCCCGTTGGGCCCGAGGTAGCCGACGAACTCTCCCGGCGACACGGTGAACGACAGGTCGCTCACGGCGTGGACGACATTCCTCTTGATCTTGAACGAGCGTCCGGCCCTCTCAAGTTCGATCATCCTCAACTCCCCGTGGATCGGTAGTGCCTGATGCCCTGCCGCCAGGCCAGCCCGGCCAGCAGGGCGAGGACCAGCGCGGCGACCGGCGCGGAGAACCGCAGGAACTCCGGCGTGCCGAAGGGGTCGTCCCTGCCCAGCACGTACAGGCCGGGCTGCCAGTTGACGAAGGCCAGCGGGAGCACGTACGTCACGCCCCTGACCAGGTCGCGGCCGTAGATGCTGAGCGGGTACTGGTTGAGCTGGGCGCTGCCGTAGGTGAAGGCGTTGGACACCTCGGGGGCGTCGGTCAGCACGAACTGGATCGCGCCGCCGAGCGTCCAGATCGCCCCGAAGATGATGATCCCGCTGACCAGCATGACGGGGATCATCCAGGCGCGCCGCCAGTCGAGGTCGAGCGCGGCGACGCCGTAGCCGAGCACGACGCACGCCTGCAGGATCCGGCCCACCCTGGCGGGCACGAACCGGTCGGTGGCGAGCTGGATCCACGGGCTGACCGGCCTGATCAGGAACGTGTCGAGGGTGCCCGCCTTGATGTGCTGGCTGATCCGGTCGATGTTGCTGACGAACGTGTCGCAGATGGCGAACGACACGCCGGCGGCGCCGTACAGGAAGAGGACCTCGTCGCGGGAGAAGCCCGCGAGCGTGGCCGTGTTGGCGAAGACGATCAGGATCACGGCGACGTCCACCGCGGCGGTGAGGGCGCCGAACAGGGTCATCAGCGCGAACGACACCGGGTACGCCGCCGCGGCCCGGGTCCAGGTCCACAGCAGCAGGAAGTAGGTCCTAACCACCCTGGATCACCACCTTGCGGCGGACCGCCATGGTGGCGAGCGCGCCCAGCCCGAGCAGGATCGCCGCCCAGAGCGATTGGAAGGCGAGCGTCTCCAGGACCGGGGCCTTGCCCAGGTAGAGATCGGTCGGGAGCTGGACCATGGCCGCCCAGGGCATCACCATGACCAGGTCGCCGAACCAGCCGGGGAACAGGTGCAGCGGCACGAGCATCCCGGAGAAGAACGTCGTCAGGAGCATCGACACGACCGCGACGCCGCGGTCGTCGAGGAGCCAGCAGACCGACAGCGCCACCAGGTAGCGCCAGCCGAAGCCGACCACCACCGCGACGGCGAAGCCGGCCAGGAACGCCAGCCACTGCCCCGGCCCGGCGGGGACCGTGATGCCGAACACCACCGCGCCGACCAGCATGGGCGGGATGCCGCGGACCAGGAACAGGTACGCGGCCCTGCCCAGGTCCTCGGCCAGCGTCCAGAGCTGGAGCGAGGCGGGCCGGACCAGGTCGAGCGCGATGTCGCCGCTGCGGATGCGCTCGGGGATGCCGAGCCCGCCCCCGAACAGCTGCAACGGGCCGATGAACGCCTGGGTGATGAAGCAGAACGTGACGGCGTCGGTCACGTCGTAGCCGCCCAGCCCGGGGCGGGCCTGCCAGAGCGCGATGAGGATGTAGGCGCGAAGGATGCCGAAGACGCTGTTGGTGAAAGCGCCGGCGATCGCGCCCCAGACGTAGGTGGCGTGCTTGCGGAAGCCGTACCGGACGAGCCGGGCATATAGGGGTATGGTTTTGCACCTCCGGAGCGTGAGGACACGGTGACCAACCGTGTACGGACCCGCGCACGGGTCTGCCGATGGCAAGCATGGAATTATCCGTTGCGGGCCGTGGGCCCCGCAACGCAATTAATCGTTCAACGGTCGGCGAGACGGTAGACGAAGCGCAGGCCCGACCAGGTGTCGTCGATCGCGGCCACCTTGTTGTCCACCAGGCCCATGGACAGGCCGTAGTCGCGGACGGGGTTCTCCGAGAGGTCCGTGGGCACCTTGCTCGCGCGTTTCGGCCAGCAGACCCACAGGCCGCCGCTCTTCGCCAGCAGGGCCAGGGCGGATGGGAACGCCCCGTGAAGGGCGGCCGAGTCGGGGCAGAAGACCAGTATGACGTCGTACGGCCCGCCGGCCGGGGTCCGATGCACCTCGGCGTCGGGCTCGCCCAGGTCGAGGCCGTCGGGGGCATCGATGGCGAGGACCTGGTGCCCAGGCTTGACGCCGAGCTTGCGCGGCAGCGGTGTGCCCGAGTATCCAGCCATGGAGGACAGCGTGTCACAGCGCCGAAATATCCAGGTAAGAGATGAGATACTTACTGGCCGGTAGAAGGATCTTCATTCGGGGAAGGAGATTCATCGGAGGGCCGATATGCAGATCGACCGGGACGTGCTCCCCGACTATCCCTTGAGCTGGCAAGCGCGCGCCCTGACCAGTCTGATGTGGGGCACCCTGAAGCCGGCGTCCACAGTGCTGATGCGCCATCCGCTGGCCCTGGCCTGCGCGGCTCGGCTCGGAGAACTCGGGGGCCTGGTGACCGTGCCCCAGCCCGAACACGTGGCGATCGTGCCCGCGGAGTTCTCGGCGTGCGGTGGCGAGTGGGTGCACGGCAGGCCGGGGCTCGACGAGGGCAAGGCGGTGCTCTACTTCCACGGCGGCGGCTACTTCTCGTGCTCGCCGCGTACCCATCGGTCCATCACCTGGCGGCTGTCGGTGACGGCCCGGCGGCCCGTGCTGGCGCTCGACTACCGGCAGGGGCCCGTGCACACGCTGGCGGACTCGCTGACCGACGCGCTGGACGCGTACGACTGCCTGCTGCGGCGCGGCCACGCGCCCGGGGACGTCATCCTGGCGGGGGACTCCGCTGGGGGCCACCTCACGCTGGCCACGCTGCTGGCGCTGCGGGACCGGGGGCTGCCGATGCCCGGCGCGGCGATCTGCCTGTCGCCGTGGGCCGACCTGACCGATATCCCGCGAAACGCGAACCGCTGGCAGGACCCCATGCTCCCGGCCGGGCGGGTGCGCTGGCTGGCCCGCCGGTGGACCTCGGGCCTCGACCCGAGCGACCCGCTGGTCTCCCCGGTGCTCGGGGACTTCACGGGGCTGCCGCCGCTCATGATCGTGACCGGCTCGACCGAGGTGCTGCGGGACGAGGCCAGACGGGTGGCCGAGCGGGCGCGCCAGGCCGGGGTGCCGGTACGGTACGAAGAATGGAACCGGATGCCGCACGTCTTCCCGATCCTGGCGGACGTGCTGCCCGAGGCGCGGCTGGCCTTCCGGCACATGGCGTACTTCCTGCGAGCCGTGGCCGCCCGCCGGGCGTCCAGAGGCGACATCGCGGCGGCGTGAGTTTTCGGCACTGCCCTTTTCGAGGTTCCCGGCGTACGCTGACAGCTTGGAGAACGTGTAAGGTTAGGTATACCTAACCTGAAGTCAGGGGGCTGTGCATGACCGAGAAGCCCACGGATCACCATCGTGGCGTCGTCCTGCGGACCGAGTGGATCTCGCGGCACATGGTCCGCGTCGTGGTCGGGGGCGACGGGCTGGCCGACTTCGCCACCACCGGCCTGACGGACCACTACGTCAAGCTGGTCTTCCCCTACGAAGGCGTCGAATACCCCACCCCGTTCAGCGTGAAGACCTGCCGCGAGACGATGCCGCGCGAGCTCTGGCCGCGGCTGCGGACCTACACCGTACGCGCCTGGGACCCCGACAGCCGCGAGCTGACCCTCGACTTCGTGGTGCACGGCGACGAGGGCCTGGCCGGCCCGTGGGCCGCCCAGGCCGCTCCCGGGGACGTCGTGCTCATGCTCGGCCCCGGCGGCGGCTACGCGCCCGACCCCGAGGCCGACTGGCACCTCCTGATCGGCGACGAGAGCGCGCTGCCGGCCATCGGGGCCGCGCTGGAGGGCCTGCCGGAGGGCGCGCGGGCGCACGTACTGGTCGAGGTGGACGCGCCCGAGGACGAGCAGAAGCTCGAGACGGCCGCCGACGCCCGCGTCGCGTGGCTCTACCGGAGCGGCCGTCCCGTGGGCGAGAAGCTCGTGGCGGCGGTGCGGACGCTGGAGTTCCCCGAAGGAAACGTGCACGCGTTCGTGCACGGCGAGGCCGGCTTCGTTAAGGAGCTGCGCCGTCACCTGCGCGTCGAACGGGGCATCGGGCTGGACCGGCTGTCCATCTCCGGATACTGGCGCTCGGGGGCCGACGACGAGGCGTGGCGTGAGATGAAGCGCGACTGGAACCGTCAGGTCGAGGCCGAGGAGGAGTCCGCGATCGCCTCCTAGGCTCCCCAGGCACGCCAGGGCCGAAACACCACTTCAGACCGCTGAATCCCAGCACTTACTGACCTCAGAGGAACGAACGCCTTACCTGCAATACCCCTTATGACAGACATGCGGAAAGCCTCCGCGGATCCGGCCACAGTGTGCTTTGCCGAGTCCCGGATCAGAGAGGCGAAACCCGTATGGCGCGTGGTGCTGGCGACATGCCTCCTGGCGTGCGGCCGCTTACGGTGGGCGACCCGGTCATCATCGGCCGATACCTGCTCCTCGGCCGCCTCGGCACGGGCGGGATGGGAGTGGTGTATCTGGCCGAACACCCTCGGGGTGGCCTGGTCGCGCTCAAGACGCCGCATGCGGTGCATCTCAACGATGCCACCTTACGCGCGCGCTTCGCCGAGGAAGTGACTTTCTCGCGAAGACTGGTGCCGTTCTGCACGGCGGCGGTCCTGGAGGACGGCGCCGACAAGGACCGCCCGTACCTGGTCACCGAGTACATCCCGGGTCCGGCGCTCTCCCAGGTCGTCGCGGCCAAGGGGCCGCTCACGCCCGATCTCGCGTACGGCGCGGCGCTCGGCGTGGCCGCCGCGCTGGTGGCGGTGCACGAGGCAGGGCTGGTGCACCGGGATCTCAAGCCCGGCAACGTGCTGCTGTCCACGCGGGGGCCGCGCGTCATCGACTTCGGGATCGCCCGCGACGTCGACACGCTGGCCGCGCACACGCAGGCCGGGCAGGTCATGGGGAGCCCTGGATGGGTGGCTCCCGAGCGGCTGACGGGTGGCCCGGCGCTGCCCGCGTCGGATGTGTTCGCGTGGGGGTGCGTGGTGGCGTTCGCGGCCACGGGGCACCACCCGTTCGGGAGCGGGGAGGCGGATGTGCTGACCCGGCGCATCCTGTTCGACCCGCCGCGCGTCGCGGGCGTGCCCGCCATGCTGCGGCCCGCCGTCGAGGCGGCGCTGGCCAAGGATCCCGCCGACCGGCCCACGTCCGCCGACCTGCTCCGGGCGCTGCTGGCCGCCGGGGGCGTCGGCGAGCCGTGGGATCTGCGGCAGGCGGTGGACGGGGTGCTGGAGGAGATCTGGACGCCCGTGCCCTATCCGCCCGGCGGCGGGCGGGTACGTCTCGCCTCTTCGACCGGCGAGTCCGGGACGCCGGAGGGGGCTGTGGAGCGTTCCCGTACGCGCAGGCGCCGGGCCAAGGCCGGGGCGCATCTGTCGCACGCCAGCTTCGCCGCCCTGGCCACGGTGTCCATCGCGGCCCTCACGGTGATCGCGGCGGGCGGCGACGGCACGAGCGTCGGGGGTGGCTCGCTGCTGCCGGGCGACCCGCCGATCGTGCGCTCTTACGGCAGCGCGGACTCGACCGTCCGCCCCTCGTCCACGCCCGCCGTCACCCTCCCGCCGACGAAGTCCGCCGCCCCGCCCACCCCGGCGAGCACGCCCACGACGTCCGTCCCGCACGCCCGTACCAAGACGCCGCTGACGGTGCGCAGCCCGTCGCCCGGCCGGCAGGACACGTTCGGACCGGCCAACAGCAGCGGGCCGGGCGGCGAGGACCCCGCCGACTGCGCGAGCCCGGTGCGCAGGCGCGGCAACGCGGTCAGGAGGGACTGCCCGCAGCCGTCGCAGTCGATCAGCACGATCCCGCAGGACGGGCCCGGCGAGTCGCCGGACCCGTCCGTGTCCGTCCCGGAGACGCCGACGGCTACCGGATCTTAGACAGGTCGATCAGGTAGAGGTCGTCCTTGAGGGGGTAGCTGAGCATCCTGCCGGTCGAATCCATGGACGGCAGCCTGATGGAACTGCCCTCCCCGGGGATGCGCAGGTCGCCCGACTTGCCGGTGTCCAGGTCGTAGAGTCCCACGCCCTCCGGCCTCCCCACGCCGTAGACCGAGACGTAGAAGCGGTCCTGGACCGGCTGGTACGCGGAGTGCACGGAGCCGGGCACGTTCTTCTGCGACGAGCCGTCCCGGTGCCGGAAGAAGGTCGTGCCGTCCGCGGCCGTGCCCAGGCAGATGGTCACGCCGCAGAGACGCAGCTGTTCGCCCGGCTGGGTGACGGCCGTCCGGGTCTCGCCGGTCTCCACGTTCTGGATCCGGGAGTACGGCATGCCGCGGGGCTCGCCTCCGCTCCCCGGCGCGCCGATCCACGGCCAGGCCAGCAGATGCATCCCGGCGCCACCCTGGACCGGCTCCACCGTCCCGCCCCCGAGGGGAACGGTGAAGACCCCACCGGTGTACAGCGAGAAAACGATCTTGTCGTTGACCACGGCCAGCTTGTCGATTCCGCTGCCGTCGTCGGCCGTGTCGAGGCGCTGGTCGGCGACGATCTTCGGGGTGCCGCCGTCCAGCGGCACCGTCCAGAGGTGCGCGACGGAGTCCTTCGTCCCGCTCCACCAGGCCACCTGGCCGCCGCCCACGGCGAAGCCGTTGCCGAAGCCCACCGTGTCCTCGGAAGCCGGGACGTCGGCGATCTTGCGTGGCGTGCCGGAGCCGAGGTCGTAGGCGTAGATGGCGTTGATCGATCCGGATTCGCCTCCCTGGGCCTCCATGAGCAGCGTACGGTCGTCGACGAACGTCTGCGGTCGCCACGGCACCCCGTCGGGGGACTTCGCCGAGACCTTCCGCACCGCCTCCGGCCAGACCTTCTCCACCTGTTCGGCCGGCGCCTCGGTGTTTTGCCCGCTGGCGGGGACGGCCGTGATGGTGTCGCCGCCGCGCAGCACGGCCGTGGCCCCGGCCCCGACCAGCACGACCGCCGCGGCGGCCAGCGCGATCCGGGCGCGCTGCCTCCTGCGCCGGTGGATCCGCTCCAGACGCTGGGGCAGCAGGGCAGGCAGGCCCGGCGCCTGCTCGGCGGCGTGGCCGAGCGTCCTGCGCAGCGTCTCCTCAATCTCGGTCATCGTACGTTCTCCCTGGTCATCGGCTTACTCGGGAGGCCCGCGCGCAGTTTGTCGAGCGCGCGGGAGGCCTGGCTGCGTACCGTGCCGCGGGAGATCCCGAGCACGGTGGCGATCTCGGCGTCGTCGAGCTGCTCGTAGTAGCGCAGCACCAGCACCGCGCGCTGCTTGCGCGGCAGCCCGGCCAGCGCCTGCCACATCCTGCGCTCGTCACCGCTGGGCAGCAGGTCGTGGTGCTCGCCTTCCGGCAGGTCCCAGGCGAGCAGCTCACGCCTGCGCAACCGCCAGGTGGCGATGTGCAGCCTGGCCATGGTGGTGCGCGCGTAACTCTCCGGGTTCTCCTTCAGCCGCAGCCGGGACCAGGCGCCGCGCAGCTTCAGCAGCGCCTCCTGGACCAGGTCGGCCGCGTCGTGCGGATTGCCGGCCAGCACATAGCCGTAGCGCAGCAGCGCGTCACCGCGTTCGGCGACGAACTCCGCGAAACGGGGATCACCTTCCAACAGTCCTCGCCCTTCGTCGTTCCTTCACCTCCGAGAGGAACAAGGTGCGAAAACTGTTGCACGCCACGCCTGGGGCGACGTGCACGGCGGGCTACGCTCGGAGGTGGATCAACTCTTCTGTGAAAGAGGATCATCATGAGTACGAGAACGTTCCCGCTCACGCTGCGCGTCACGGTGAGCGGGGCGACGCCGGACGAGATCAGGGAGAAGGCCGTGGCCCGGGCGCTCAGCTTCTTCGGTCTTGGCGCCGAGCTGGACGTCATCAGCGCCGAGGCCGAGCCCGACGCGGAGGCGGAGGGCCGCTACCGCGCCACCGTGCTCTTCCGGAAGGTCGCCTGACGAACCGGGGGCTCGTGATCCGGCGGCGTGCGTGCGGCGAATATACGGTGATTGCCAGTCGATGACAGGAGGCGTGCGATGACACGTTGGCGCCGGTTCGTGCTCACCCTGACCGTCGCGATGTTCACCGTGGTCGCGGCGGCATCGGCCGCGGCCGCCGGCATCCAGGGCAGCGGCCTGAACTGATCACCGCCACGCGAACCTCGACGCCCGAGGCGGACGAGCCGGCGATCCGTTCCCACGGAGATCGACACCGCGCGGCCGTCCGCGCCGGCGAGTCCGTCGCCGAAGTCCTCCGGCCACTGACGGGAGGCGAACGCGAGGAAGGTCACGAGGATCTCGTCGATGCCGTCCACGGCCAGGTCGGCGGGGATCGGCATGACGGCTCGCCGGCCGCGCATTCGTGCGTAGTCCTGCTCGATCAGTTGCAAGTACCGGCGCTGATCCGTGCGCCAAGTTCAAACACGGTTACGCGATCGCCCCGTTACTTGACGACCTGGAAGATGAACGGCGCGACCAGGCCAAGGAGAGCCAATGCCTCGGTGAGGACGAAGCCGAGGAGCATGTTCTGGCGGATCAATCCGTAGGCTTCGGGCTGCCGTGCGATGGCCTGCACGCCTTGACCGAAGATGATGCCGACCCCGACTCCGGGGCCTATGGCAGCAAGGCCGTAGCCATCTGTATTACCGGAGCCCGCAGTCGATGGGTGACGGCACAGCCGGACTTCGGCCCCGAGCTAACGACCTGCGGCCCACGGCATCAGCTCGGCGACGATGCTCTTGCTCCACGGCCGGACGAGAGAGCGCAGCTCCTCGCAGGGCTCGGCGCCGAGCGCGGTGTACGGTGCCATCCCCATCCGGTCGGTCGCCTCTTCGATCTCCTCGCGCCATCCGCGCCCTTCCTCGGTGAGAGATCCCTCGAAGAGCCAGCCACGCTCCTCCAGCCCCTGTACGGCGGCAGCCCAGTCGGCCTCGGGCCACCCTCGCGTGCTTCGGAGCACCTCGGACGTGACGGCGCCGGTGGCCGCGTGGGTGACCAGGGCTTCGATGCCGCTCAGGCCGGCGGCCAGGAGGGCGGCGAGATGGCCGTCGCCGCGGTACTCGCGCAGCAGGGTCTGGGCGTGCCAGAGCACCAGGTGGGGAGCCTCGGGCCAGGGCAGTGCCGCGTGCGCGGCGTACAGGGGCCGCCCGCTGAGCTCTCCCGCGACGGTCTCCGCCGCCCGGCGGGCCAGCGCTGCCGCCCGCGCCATCTCCGGGGAGTCCACGGCATCGCCCAGCACGCGGCGCAGCGTGGCGTCGGCCGATGCGAGCCGGGCGGCCAGGATGTCGGACGGCGAGGCGATCTGCCAGGCGGCCGGGATCGCCTGCCGTACGAGATCGGGGTTGAAGTTGTAGAAGGTCGCGATCACCGTCGCGGCGGGCACCGGACCGAGAGCGGCGGCTCGGGAGGCGAAGTATCCCATCCGGCCGCTCAGCCCGAGCTTCTCGTAGGCGGCGCTCGCCTCGGGGGAGAAGTAGATCATGCCGTGCAACGGCTCCAGGGTGCGCCAGGTCCGGCGTTCCAGCGTCATGCTGGGAAAGATACCGACCAGTCGGTATAAGTGTCCACAACTCTTGGATCAGAGAGGGGCTGGATCAGCGAAGCCATGCGTATAAGGCTCCTGATACCGAGATGACACAGGCAAGGACGAACATGACCAGGGAAATCGGCGTGGTGAACGTGCGGTGAGGATTGCGTTGCACGAGACGGAGCGAGTCCATGTTCAGGGTCGCAGCCAGCCGATCCTGAATCTCCGCTATCGGCTGCAAGGCCAATCGGGCAAGACCGCGGCTGCGCCAGCCCGCAAGTGCCGCTGCGACAGAGACCAGAGCCGCTACGAGCCCGACAGCGCCGGCTACGGCGTCGAGCTTCGCCTGGAGAGCGGCGACGTAGGCGGCGGAATTCACAGCGGTCGATACGAGGTAGAAGTTGAGGACCTGGAGCCCTTGGCTGATGCGGTACTCATACCAGCGTGTGGCATGTTCGAGGGCGGCCACGAGCGACTCGTGATCATTTGGCCCGGGTGGCGGCGGGATCGGGGCGATGCGGCGGCCGGGGATCCACTGGGTGATCGCGGTCCGGACAGAGGAGATCGTCTTGCCCACCAAACCCTCCGTTGAAGGTCAGCCCACTTCTCCAATGACAGCACACCACCCCATGAAAAGGGCTTTGCCGTGCGGCGTCGAATGAAAGTGGGCCGCGCCAGTGCTGGGGGAGACTGGCGCGGCCCGTTTCGCCGGGGAACCGCCGCATGCCCGGAGGGCGGTCCGGCGAGATCAGTGGGCGAACTGCTCCTCTTCCGTCGACCCCCGGAGCGCGGTCGTCGAGGAGTCAGGTGCCACGGCCGTGCTGATCAGGTCGAAGTACCCGGTGCCGACCTCGCGCTGGTGCCTGGTCGCGGTGTAGCCGCGCGACTCGGCGGCGAACTCGGCCTCCTGCAGCTCCACGTACGCCGTCATGCCGTCCGCGGCGTACCCCTGGGCCAGGTCGAACATGCCGTAGTTCAGCGAGTGGAACCCGGCGAGCGTGATGAACTGGAACTTGTACCCCATGTGTCCCAGCTCCCGCTGGAACTTGGCGATGGTGGAGTCGTCCAGGTGCTGCTTCCAGTTGAACGACGGTGAGCAGTTGTAGGCGAGCATCTTGTCCGGGTACGCCGCCTTGATGGCCTCGGCGAACTCGCGGGCCACGTCCAGGTCGGGCGTGCTGGTCTCCATCCAGAGCAGGTCCGAGTACGGCGCGTACGCCAGCCCGCGGGCGATGCACGCCCCCAGCCCGTTCCTGACCCGGTAGAAGCCCTCCGGGGTGCGCTCGCCGGTGGTGAACGCCTGGTCGCGCGGGTCCACGTCGCTGGTCAGGAGCGTCGCGGCCTGTGCGTCGGTCCGCGCGATGATCAGCGAGGGGACTCCGGCGACGTCCGCGGCGAGGCGGGCGGCGGTCAGGGTCTTGATGTGCTGGCCGGTCGGGATGAGCACCTTGCCGCCCAGGTGGCCGCACTTCTTCTCGGAGGCGAGCTGGTCCTCCCAGTGCACGCCCGCGGCGCCGGCCGCGATCATGCCCTTCATCAGCTCGAACGCGTTCAGCACCCCGCCGAACCCGGCCTCGGCGTCCGCCACGATCGGCGCGAGCCAGTGCGGGGCGTCGGTGTCGCCTTCCGACCAGGTGATCTGGTCGGCGCGCAGCAGCGCGTTGTTGAGGCGGCGCACGACGGCGGGCACGGAGTTGGCCGGGTACAGGCTCTGGTCCGGGTACGTCTGCCCGCCCAGGTTCGCGTCCGCGGCGACCTGCCAGCCGGACAGGTAGATCGCCTTCAGTCCCGCCTTCACCTGCTGGACGGCCTGGTTGCCGGTCAGCGCGCCGAGGGCGTTGACGTAGTCGTCGGTGTTCAGCAGGTCCCACAGCCGGCCGGCGCCGAGCCGGGCCAGCGTGTGCTCCTCCTGGACGCTGCCGCGCAATCTGATCACGTCTTCGGCGCCGTACGTGCGCTCGACGCCCTCCCAGCGAGGGTCGTTGTCCCATTCGTCCTGCAGCTGCTCAGCAGCTCCCTTGAGGCGATCGATCATTGTTCACTCCCTTGTCGTCCCCTGGGGCTCACAGCCGAGTGTGTGCCCTGGGAGGGGCCGCCCATAGTCATCAGTCGAGAGAAGAACGACGAAAATTTCCAGGCCATACATTACTGGCGGGTATTCAACAGTGAAGAAATCGATAGTTTTCCTGTTGGCCTAGACCAATCCGAGCGACACGGCAGTCTGGCTCCGACCTGTTCAGGAGACTAGAAAATGGGCCGAATTTCTGTCTAAGATGCCGACATGGTGCCCTTGCTCGGCGAAGAACCGCTGTCTTTGACGCAGGAGCTTGACCTGATCGCGTTCGGCCAGCGCCTCCGGCACCTGCGCAAACAGCGCGGCCTCACCCTGTCCGACCTGGGCTCGCGCGTCGGCAGGGCGCCGAGCCAGCTGTCGCTGCTGGAGAACGGCAAGCGCGAGCCCAAGCTCTCGCTGCTCAAGGGGCTGGCCACCGCGCTGGGCGTGCCCATCGAGGAGCTGCTGCGCCGCCAGCCGCCCAACCGCCGTGCCCAGCTGGAGATCGCGCTGGAGGAGGCGCAGCGCGACCCCATCTACGCCGGGCTCGGGCTGCCCCGGCTGAAGGTCTCCGCCCGCGTCCCGAACGACGTGCTCGAACACCTCCTCGGCCTGTACGGCGAGCTGCGCGCCCGGCAGGCCCGCGGCACCGCCACCCCGGAGGAGGCCAGGGCCGCCAACGCCGAGCTGCGGCGCAGGCAGCGCGAGGTCGGCAACTACTTCGGGGAGATCGAGGAGGCCGCCGCCAAGGCGCTGGCCGCGGTCGGCTACCGTACGGGCGCGCTGTCGCAGAGCATGATCCAGAGCCTGGTCACGCACTTCGGCTACACCGTGCACACCGCGCAGGACCTGCCGCGATCCGTACGTTCCATCACCGACCTCCGCAACCGCCGCATCTACGTCAAGCACGAGCAGCTCGGCATGCACACCCCGCGCACGATCCTGCTCCAGACGCTCGGCCATCTCGCGCTCGGCCACGACAAGCCGCGCGACTTCGCCGACTTCCTGCGCCAGCGCACCGAGGCGAACTACTTCGCCGCCGCCGTCCTCGTCCCCGAGAAGGCCGCCGCGCTCTACCTCCAGGAGGCCAAGGCCGACCGGGCGCTGTCGGTGGAGGACCTGCGGGACGTGTTCGCGGTGTCGTACGAGATGGCCGCCCACCGCTTCACCAACCTCGCCACCCACCACCTGGGTCTCGTCTGCCACTTCGTGCGCAACGACGCCGGGGGCACCATCTACAAGGCGTACGAGAACGACGGCATCGTCTTCCCGGCCGACGAGCAGGGGGCCATCGAGGGGCAGCGGATGTGCCTGCAGTGGTCGGGGCGGCAGGTGTTCGCCTCGCCCGACCGGTTCTCGGTGTACTACCAGTATTCCGACTCGCCCACCGGGACCTATTTCTGCGTGGCGCACGTGGATCCGTCGCGGGAGCGGGACTTCGCCATCACGCTGGGGGTGCCGTACAAGGAGTCGCGCTGGTTCAGGGGCCGGGAGACCACCAGCCGCACCAAGTCCAACTGCCCCAACGGCGACTGCTGCCGCCGCCCGCCCGCCGAGCTGTCCGAGCGCTGGGAGGGCTACGCCTGGCCGTCCGCCCGCGCCAACTCCCACGTCCTGGCCGCGCTGCCGCCGGGGTCGTTCCCCGGGGTGGACGAGGCTGACGTGTACACGTTCCTGGAGCGTCACGCCGCCACCGCATAATCTGAAATGTGGGGATACGGGGGGAGGGGTCGCATGCTGCCTGAAGTGCGAGGATGGTTGCGGCACCGTACTTCGTCCGCTGAGGACTGGCCGCTCCGGGACCTGAAGGCCGCCAAGGGGGAGACCACGGTGAGCGTGGTGCTCCCCGCCCGCGACGAGCGGGAGACCGTGGGGCAGATCGTCGGCGTGATCCGGCGCGAGCTGGACGGGCTCGTCGACGAGATCGTGGTGATCGACTCGCGTTCCTCCGACGACACCGCGCTGGTGGCGCGGCGCGCGGGGGCCTGCGTGCACGCGCAGGACGAGATCCTGCCGCAGCTCAAGCCGATGGACGGCAAGGGCGAGGCGCTGTGGAAGTCCCTCGCCGTGACCTCGGGGGATGTGCTGGTGTTCGTGGACGCCGACATCCGGAAATTTCGTGCTTCTCTGGTATTCGGCCTGCTCGGGCCGCTGTTCGCGGACCCCACCGTGGTCTACACGAAGGGTTGCTATGACCGGCCCTTGCACGGCACCGCCAACGGCGGCGGCCGCGTCACGGAGCTGGTGGCCCGCCCGCTCATCAACCTCCACTGGCCGCACCTGGCCGGTTTCGTCCAGCCCCTGGCCGGGGAGTACGCCGGCCGCCGCTCGGCCCTGGAACGCGTGCCGTTCCTGACCGGTTACGGCGTGGAGCTGGGGCTGCTGATCGACCTGCTCGAACTCGCCGGGCTGGACGCGTTCGCGCAGGTGGACCTGGGCTCGCGCGAGCACGCCCCGCAGTCGACCGAGGCGCTCGGGAGGATGGCGTCCCAGATCATGCTGGCCGCCTGGTCACGCCTGCTGCGTCAGGGCAAGATCGAGACCTGCCACGAGCCGTCCGTCCGGCTGGCACAGTTCCGGAGGGGGCCGGACGGGCACGACATCCTGCTCCGCGACATCGGGATCGGCGAGCGCCCGCCCATGATCACCGTAGCTCCGTGAACATGATCACCGTAGCTCCGTGAACACGATCACCGTGACTCCTTCAAACCCGACGTGACGAACGCGGCGATCTGGTCGCGCATGGCCTCGTGGTCGTCCGCCGCGTCGCCCAGGATGATGCGCCCGAGCTGGCGCATCATCGAGGGGAACAGCGCCAGCCCGGTCATCATGAACAGCGTCCGGGCCACCTCCGGCGACGGCTCCACGCCCAGACCCTCCGCCAGCGAGGCCGTCTTGCGGCGGCAGCGCTCCACCCGTACCTCCTGCCCGGCCGGCAGCCCTTCCTGGTCCCGGTAGTTGAGCGCCTCCCACATCAGCAGCCGCACCAGCTCGGGATGTGAGTGGTAGTAGTCCGTCAGCCGGGCCACGTAGTCACCGGGATCGGCGCCCGGGAGGGAGATCTGCGTCGTCAGGTCGTCGAGCGCCTCCTTGATGACCTCGTCGAACAGCTTCTCCTTGCTGCCGAAATGCCCGTAGATGCGCTCTTTGTTGACGCCGGCGCGCTCGGCGATGCGATCCACGCGGGCGCCGGCCACGCCGTACGCGGCGAACTCCTCCCGTGCGGCCTCCAGCAGGGCGGCGCGCGTGGCGGTGGTCGAGACCTTGGGTGCCATGCCGCCCATGATATCCACCAACCAGTTGGTTGCAATCCAACTGAACGGTTGACATCCAACTAGTTGGTTGGCTACCGTCCCGACACATGACGACCACCATTTCCCCCGCGCCGCACGACCTCGCGGCGACCTCGCCGGCCGGCTTGCCGTTCGGACGCACGCTGGCAGCCTTGACCCTCACCGCCGTGCTGGTCAGCGGCCAGCTGTACATCGTGATCCCGCTCCTGCACGACATGGCCACCGGCTGGGGCGCCTCGGCCGGCGGCCTGACCTGGCTGGTGACCGCGTTCGGCATCGGGTACGGAGCCGGTTTCCTGATCTTCGGCCCGCTGTCCGACCGGTACGGGCGCCGCCGGATGCTGATGATCGGACTGCCCCTGGCCGCGCTCACCTCGGCGGCGGTGGCGTTGAGCCCGAACCCGGAAGTGGCGCTGGCGTTGCGGGCGGTGCAGGGGCTGGCGGTGGCGATGTTCCCGCCCGCGGCCCTGGCGTACCTGGCGGAACGGGTCGAGCCGCGCCGCCGGGTGGGCGCGATCGCGGCGATCACCGGCGCGTTCCTCGCCTCGGCCGTGCTGCTCCAGGTCGCCGCCCAGCTGCTGGTGGACGTGATCGGCTGGCGCGGGCTGTTCCTGCTGTCGGCGGCCGGGTTCGTGCTGGCATTCCTGGGCGTGCGGGCCGTCACGCTGCCCGACCTGCCGCGTGAGGGTGGTGGCTCGCCGCTGTCGGTCTACCGGGCGGTGCCGGGCCTGCTGTTCCACCGCGTCCTCGGCCTCCGGTACGTGGCCACGGTCATGCTGATGGCGGGCTTCGTGGCCGTTTACACCGGTCTGCAGATCTACGGCGTGACCTCGTCCTCCGAACTCCTCGCGCTCCGCGCGGCGGGGCTCCCGTCGATCGTCCTGGTGCCGCTGCTCATGCCCTGGCTGGCCCGGATCCAGGCGCTGATCAGGGCGGCGGCGTTCCTGGCGGCCGGAGCCCTCGCCCTCGCCTCTGTCGGCCTCACCGGGACGGCCGCGCTGGTGCTGCTGCTGGCCGTCTACGTCGCCGCCATCACCGGCGGCCTGCCCAGCCTGAACGAGGCGATCTCCGCCGGCGCCGGACCGGCCCGGGGGACGGCGCTGTCGCTGTTCTCCTTCGCGCTCGCGGTCGGCGGCAGCGTCGGCCCGCAGCTGGCCGCCGCGTTCGGGGGATTCACCCCACTCCTGTACGGCCTCGCGATCGGCATGGTGCTGGCGGCCCTGGCCACACTGTTCTCCGGGGTATTCCACCGCGTAGCTACTGACCGGTAAGGTGTTCTGTTACCACCGGTAACATCGGGTCGAGGAGAGTGCGCACATGACCGGCTTCTGCCCGGAGCCCAGCGACGACGTGGTCGAGGTACGCGACTGGGTGCACGCGTTCGCCCGCGACGTGATCCGCCCGGCGGGCGCCGAATGGGACGAACGCGAGGAAACCCCCTGGCCGGTCATCCAGGAGGCGGCCAAGATCGGCCTCTACTCCCTCGACTTCTTCGCCACCCAGTGGTTCGAGGACAGCGGGCTCGCGCTGCCCGTGGCGTTCGAGGAGATCTTCTGGGGTGACGCGGGCATCGGCCTGGCCATCGTCGGCACCGGCCTGGCCGCCGCCGCTCTCGCCGCGAACGGCACCCCCGACCAGATGGGGGAGTGGCTGCCGCAGATGTTCGGCACGGAGAACGACGTCAAGCTGGGCGCCTTCTGCGCCTCCGAGCCCGACGCCGGCTCGGACGTCGGCGCCATCCGCACCCGCGCCGTCCATGGCGGCGGCGACTGGGTGCTGGACGGCGTCAAGACCTGGGCCACGAACGGCGGCATCGCGAACGTCCACGTGGTCGTCGCCTCGGTCGACCCCTCACTCGGCACCCGGGGCCAGGCGTCCTTCGTCATCCCGCCCGGCACCCCCGGGCTGTCCATGGGCCAGAAGTTCCGCAAGCACGGGATCCGCGCCTCCCACACGGCCGAGGTGATCCTGGACGGCGTCCGCGTACCGGGCTCCTGCCTGCTCGGCGGCAAGGAGAAGCTGGACGCCCGGCTGTCCCGCGTACGCAACGGGGAGCGGGCGGGGGAGCAGGCGGCGATGCGCACGTTCGAGACCACCCGCCCGTCGGTCGCCGCCATGGCCGTCGGGATCGCGCGGGCGGCCTTCGAGTACGCCAGGGACTACGCCCGCGAGCGGGAGCAGTTCGGCCGCAAGATCGGCGAGAACCAGGCGATCGCCTTCCTCCTCGCCGAGATGGCCACCCGGGTGGACATGGCCCGCCTGCTGACCTGGCGGGCCGCCTGGATGGCCCGCAACGGCAGGCAGTTCTCGCAGGCGGAGGGCTCGATGTCGAAGCTGGTGGCGGGGGAGACGGCGGTGTGGGTGACGGAGCAGGCGATCCAGATCCTGGGCGGCGCCGGATACACCAGGGAGCACCCGGTGGAGCGCTTCCACCGGGACGCCAAGATCTACACCATCTTCGAGGGCACGTCGGAGATCCAGCGCCTGATCATCGGCCGCGCCGTCACCGGCCTGCCGGTCCGCTGAATGCCGAGGGCCTTGAACACACAGACCCTGTCATGGTGGTCGGTGATGCTTGAGGACGTGCTTCGGCCTCCGGCGGCGGTTACTGGCACGCCCTCGCTGCAGGGGCAATGATCGTTCTCGACGTCATTGCGCAGTGGGCGGCGAGCGCGTCCTGGGGAGATCGTCTTCAGACCAGTCGTGCCGGCCACCATGCTCTGGCTCCTGCGGACCGTATCTCGCTGACGACGCTGCGATCCGGGAGGACGAGCGTGAAACTGAGACGTGGACAGCAGGAAAGTCCGGGAAATGACCGGCGCATGCCCTGGTGACGACGACTGCGCCTTGTGACGCTGACTGCAATCGCTCTGGCGAATTCACGGGGAGACTCGATGCAGACAGCAGGAAAATCCCGGAAAGTACGGCCCACAGCCCGAGTCCTGGCGACGGCGACCGCGTTGGCGGCAGCTATGGCGACCACCATCTCACCGGCATCGGCTGCCGCAGGTGGCGCCCCGGCAGCCACTCGGCTCGCGCGTCCGGCCGGTGTCAGTGTCTGCCTGGGGCTATGGGCCGCGTACAACGCCATTCTGCTCAGGCACCTGGGGGACGGTTGCAGCCCAGCGGGCACGTACCACATCCACGTCTGGGGCGGTGGCCGCGACATGAACTATCCCACCTACACCTATAACCGCAGCACCCTCAGGGAATTCTCCTATACATGGCCGGTGCCCGCAGGCACCAACATCTGCGCGGAGCTCTGGTACCACAAGCCCGGCGGCGGCTATGAGAGCTGGGGCCTTCCCTGCGAAACGATGTGACTTCCCGCAAGGCCATTCCGCCGTCACCGCCACCACGATGGCGATGACGGCGGGATGCACTCGAAGCTGACCGGCCCGAGCCGGCGCGGGTCGAGCGTGTCCTTGTGCTGGTTCCGCCGCTTGCTGCTGGTGTGGAGCCTGGTGGCGCGGGCCTGCCGCTGCCACCGCGGCGACCGGTCGCGGTAGGAGATCAGCGCCGGGCGGGACGACACCGATCGGTAGCGGTAGTCCTGGTCCGCGAGACGTTACGTCACCCACTCCGACATACGCGCGCCGATCGACAGGCCCTGGAAGTCGGGCAGCACCACGAGCCTGTGCTCCATCTTCGGGTTCCGCACGCGCGGGTTTTGGAAATGCCGGTACGCCAGGAACGCCACCGGGGCACCGTCGACGCACAGCAGCCCGGACCTCGCGGGCGAGCGTGGGCCGGGTTGAACCGTCCTCTACGCGAACGAGGCTGCGGCAGTCCTGCTCGGCGAGCGCCTCGACCAGCCGGCCCGGCCACAGCGCGCGGGCGAGCGTGGTCTTCCCGGCACCGGAAGCGCCGACGAGCAGGCCGACGTTCCACCGGCGTTCCTCGACCGGCAGGTGCGCTGACCAGGTATTCGTGAGCGCGTCTTCCAGCGGCACGTCGAACATGCCCTGTAACTGAAGGAGACGGCCGGTTCGGCGTACAGGGGTGGCGAGCGTGATGTCCGCACGTACGACGATCTCCCTTCTGGAACGATCGAGTCATCGGGTTCCCAGCGTCGGAGTTGCCGGAGCATCATCAGCCCATGGCCGAGAAGAACACGAAGCGGTGGTCCGAACGGTGAAGCCTTCATCGATCATCGTGGCCGTGCTGGTGCTTGTGACGGTCCCAACGTTGGTGTGGATGCTCGGCCCTGGTGCCACGTGGGTGCTGGAGCACATCGACCATGTCACGGTCTTCGCAGAGGACAAGGATCGGGCCGCCGCACTGGCGGCGATCCGCGGCAATGTCCTGGCCGTGGCCACCGGCTTGGCGGCGATGCTCGCGGTGTTCTACACCGCGCGTAACGCCGACACCGCCCGCCGCACTTTCCAGCTCGGCGAGCGCGGGCACGACACCGACCGCTTCAGCAAGGCGGTCGAGCAGCTCGGCAGCGGCCAGGCCCCGGTCCGGCTCGGCGGCCTGTACGCCCTCGAACAACTCGCGCAGAACAACCCAGCGCTGCGCCAGACCATCGTGGACGTCATCTGCGCCTACCTCCGCATGCCGTGGACGCCGCCGGACGCCAAGGATCGGCACCAGCAGGTCCGCGCCGCCCAGCGCGCTGCCCGCACCCCGGCTTCGGGCCGTGCTCAGGCGCGGGCAGGCCGGGACCCGGACGAGGAACGACAGGTCCGGCTCACCGCCCAGCGCCTCCTTACCGACCACCTGCGCTGCTACCAACGCCGCTGGTGGCAGCGCCGCACCGCCGTCAACCAGCGCTACTGGCCCGGCATCAGCCTCGATCTCACTGGCGCCGTGCTCATCTCTCTCGAGCTGAGCTGCTGCCGTATGCATCGGGCGCACTTCAGCGAGGCGCTCTTCACCGGCGACGCCGACTTCATGGGGGCGACTTTCACCGGCGACGCCTGGTTCAACGGAGCGATCTTCACCGGCACCGTCAGGTTCAACACAACGACCTTCACCCGCTTGGCCGACTTCAAAGAGGCCCGGTTCACCGGTATCCACGCCTACTTCAATGGAGCGACCTTCACCGGCGAGGCCAGGTTCAATGGAGCGACCTTCACGAGCCACGCCGACTTCGATGGAGCGACCTTCGCCAACTACAGCCGCTTCGATGGGACGGCCTTCACTGGTGGTGCCCAGTTCACCCAAGCGGCCTTCGTTGAAAACCCCGGGTTCAACCACACGCGGAACTCGCGCATCTACGTGGCGAATGCGCGGGTGGCCGGGCGAGAATGGCGAACAGCCTCGAACGTGGTGACCGGCCCCACCGGGGAAGTGCTGAAGCCAACCCATCCGCCCGACGACGGCGCCAAGGACGAGCACGCAGGTGGAGGACCAACCGCCTCGTCATAGCGGGGCGTGAACCATTGGGCTACATGAGGGCTCGGACGGAGTGGCCTTCCCCGGTGAGCCGTTCGAGGAGTTCGACCTTGCTCGGCCTCGGACTCGCAGGTGACGACGACGCCCCACACGGTCGGCCGCGACTATCTTGGGTTGGCGGCCTTGTCTAGCAGGTCAAAGCGAGATGATCTTCGTTTCGCGTGGGACAAGTTGACCGCCTCTTCCAGCATGTTGCGCAGACCGGGCGCGGGGTCTCGACGGCGTAAGCGTGCAGTTCCGCGCGCTGCCCTGGCTGCAGCCCAAGGGTCTCAAGCTCAACAACAGCCTCGCCGCCGCCCATGAACTCATCCTCAAGCGTCACGGCGACCAGATTCCCGCCGATCAGGCCATGCGCGACATCGCGGCCGCCGCCCTTCGGGCCGGGCACAGGTCGGGATCTGCACGAGTATCGCCAATCCTGGCTGACCCACCATGGCGAGCAGGGCACGTCCCTTTCGAGATCATCTTGTCGTAGCGGTCCGGTACGCTCTCCGCCGATCACCTTCGCGCGAGAGGCTGCCGATGTTCCGTGTCCTGGCCATCCTGGCGGCCACCGCGCCGACCTTCTTATCCATCCTGATGCTCCGCAGCTTCGGCTGGTTCGGCCACGAGCCGCCACAACCGGATCCGTTGGAGCTCGCGATCGGGGTGGCCTACGGCTACGCCACCGACTACCTGCCGGTCCTGCTGGCGTTCCTCGCGCTCTGGGCGCCGCGATGGCTTCCCAAGGTCGGCGCGATCGCGGCGGCCTTGGCGTTGGTGCTCACCGTGTCGACCCTCGTGGTCTCTGGAACCGGCGGCTTCGGCCCGCAGTTCGGCTCCATACTGGCCTGCCAGGCGATCGCCGTCGTCGCTCTCCTGCGGACCCGCCCGGAGCAGCGGGTGCCATGGCCACGGGCGGTCATCTGGAGCGCGGTCGTGCTGCTCGCGCTCGGCCAGACCCTGGCCAGGAACACCCCCACCGGCGACTTCGGCTGCTACGCGGACATGAAGGGGACATGGGCGCTGGCCTTCTACCACCTCGACACCGCCCACGCCCTCTACTACTGGGTCTCGATCGCCGCGATCGGTGCCGTGCTCTCCGGGTACCGGGCTGCACCGCTCTGCGGCCTGGTGCTGCTGGTGCCCGCACTGCTCCAGCCCGCCGCCTGGCTCCTGTCCAACGCGCCGCACAACTGCTCCAGCCCTCTGGAGCTGTTCGACTGGCCGTACCTGATCGCGGGGGTGCTGGCATCGACCTCCCGCGCTCGCCTGCTCGACCGGATCTAGCCGATGTTCAGTCTCTTGGCCATCCTGGCCGCAGCCGCGCCGAGCCTCCTGTACTCCCTGCATCCCGGCACCTTCTGCGGCTGGGCTCCGGCCACGTGGCCCGAGCCGACCCCGTTGCGCGTGGCGATCTGGGACACCGCCTTGTGGACGGTCCCAGTGCTGCCGGCGGTGCTGGCGTTGCTCGCCATCTGGGCACCACGACGGTTTCCGGTGCTCGGCGCGATCACCGCGACGGTGTCGCTGGCGATCAACGCGCCCACGCTCGTCATCCCCTACACGACCCCGTGCGGCCCGCAGCTCTCCCCCTGGACGTCACTCTCATGCCAGGCGGTCGTGGTCGTAGCCCTCCTGCTGGCGCGCGGGGAACGGCGGGCGCCCATGCCCCGGCTGCGGGCGGTCTGCTGGACGGGGATCGTGCTCATCCCATTCGCCAGGATCGCACTGGCGGTGCTCATCTCCACCTACTCCGGCAGCCTCCCCGGCTGCTTCGCGCAGCTCGAAGGTCCGTGGGCGGAGGTCGCCGGCCACCTGTCCAGAGCCACGGGCTCGGGCATCCTGATCAGCATGGCCGCGATCGGCGCGGTGCTCGGGGGCGGCGTGGCGGGGCCGGTCCTCTCAGTCGTGCTGCTCGTCTTCGCGCTCTTCGAACCGATCGCCCAGCTTGCGACCTCTGCGCCGCACGACTGCTCCACCGTCCTTGGGCTGGTCGGCTGGCCCCACCTCGTCGCCGCGGGGCTGGCCCTGGCCACCCGGCTGCGCTCAGCCGGCGAGTCCTAGCAGCAACGCCGTTCCGTTGGATTTCCGGCCGGAGCTACGGGGACCCCAGCAAGCAGCCACCGTCTTCTCAGGGAAGGCGGTGGAGCCTGGAGCCGCAAAGCCGCCGGGGAACGCGGAAGGTCAGCAGCAGGTCTCACGACTGTTGAATAGGCGACCTCCATCAGTACCGCCGCCGTGGTAGACGTGGCTCTACGCCGCATAGACGGGCGCCAGGTCGACGAAGACGCGGTAGTCCGAGATCAGACCGTCGTCGCGGGTATGCCAGATCGACACGGCCACGACGCTGACGTCCTTGCCGTCGAGCCGCCGGTATGTCACCTCGGTCTCGGCGATGGTGTCGGCGTCGACCTGCCACGTTCTGACGAGCCTGTGCGCGAGGCCCGCGATGGTCGCGAAGAATGTCCGCAGCCCCTCTGCGATGGCGTTGCGTCCCACCATGGGCTCGGCATTGCCGAACACCATCCTGGCGTCCTCCGCCAGCAACTGCACGAACTTGCCGGGCTCGAACGAGTCGACCACCTGGAAAACGCGCTGTGCCTCATCGTCGGACATGCCGATCTCTCCTCCCATGGCGAGGGTCGCTGCTCGGGACGTTACGTGGCGACGGGCAAGATGCAACCCCTTCTTGAAAACCAACTGACCGGATCGGGATGCCTCTGGGCTGCATTGATGGGCAGGGCTCGGGACCGGCCCATCAGCCTGACCATCTTCACACTGACCCGGCCGACCACTTCGGGTTTGCCGTGACCCTGCACATTGCCGTGGCTGGGGTTCGTCCCGCACGCCCCATAGCCGACAACACGCGACGAATTGCTGGCTCAGGACACTAGGGCGAGGGCGTCGTCCTACAAGGCTTGAGGCACCTGCCCCTCGGGCACCCGTTCGGCGTGGATCAACCGGATGATCGCCTGGCTCATCCGGGCGTAGTCGTGGTCGTTGACCAGCTCGCCGCTGAGGCTGAAGTCGTTCATCACCGCGATCCGGTCGGCGAGAGTGACGATCTCCGGCAGGTCCGAGGAGATCAGCAGCAGCGCCAGCCCCGCTCCGGCCAGCTCGGCGATCAGCTCGTGGAACGCCGCCTTGGTACGTACGTCGATGCCGACCGTCGGCTCGTCCACGATGAGAATCTCGCATTCGGCGGCGAGCCACTTCGCGAGGCTCACCTTCTGCTGGTTGCCGCCGGAGAGCTGGCCCGCGAGCTGGGACGGCGACGAGATCCGGATGCCCAGCCGGTCGACGTACCGGGTCACCAGGCGACGTTCCGCCCGATCGGTCACCAGCCCAGCCCTGGCCAGGCGCCGCCAGACGGTGACGCCGACGTTGCGGGTGATCGGCTGGTCGAGGAAGAGGCCCTCCTCCTTGCGGTTCTCGGTCACGTAGCCGATGCGGTGGCCGCGGAGCGCCTCGCCGACGTCGCGGATGCGCACCGGACGGCCCCGCACCTCCACGGTTCCCGACGTGATCCGGTCGAGCCCGAGCAGCGCCTTGGCCAGTTCGCTGCGGCCGGCCCCGACCAGGCCGTACAGTCCGAGGATCTCTCCCGGGCGCACCGACAGGGAGACGTCGCGGTGGCCCCGCGCGGTGCACACCTTGTCCAGCCGCAGGGCCGGCGGCGTCACCGGGTCGACGTGCCGCTCGGCGAGGCGGACCGAGGAGTACGCCCGCCCGACCATGAGGTCGACGATCTGGTCCTGCGTGTAGCCGGCGAGCGGCTCGGCCTCGGCCACGCTGCGCCCGTCGCGCAGCACGGTGACCGTGTCCGCGACCGCGAACACCTCCTCCAGCTTGTGGCTCACCAGCACGACGGCGTGTCCGCTGTCGCGCAGCTTGCGTACGATCCCGTAGAGCCGGTCGGCCTCGTCCCCGGTGAGCGACGCGGTCGGCTCGTCGAGCAGGAGCACCTTGCTGTCGACGCTCAGCGCCTTGGCGATCTCGACCAGCTGCGCCTGCGCCACGGAAAGCCGGGAGACCGGGGTGCCCGGGTCGAGGTCCAGGTCGAGCAGGTCGAGGCAGCGGCGGGCCTCGGCACGCATCCGCGCCCGGTCGACGAGACCGAAGCGCCGCGGCAGGTGGTGGAGCAGGATGTTCTCGGCGATGGAGAACTCGGGGATCAGGTTGCGCTCCTGGTGCACCACGCCGATGCCGGCCCGCTGGGCGTCGAGTGGCCCGTTCAGGTGCAGCTCGGCGTCGCCGAGCGCGACCCGCCCGCCGTCCGGCCTGTGCACACCGGTGAGGATCTTGATGAGTGTGCTCTTGCCGGCGCCGTTCTCGCCCAGCAGGGCGTGCACGCTGCCCGCGGCGAGCCGCAGGGTGGCCCTGTCCAGCGCGCGGACTCCCGGGAACGTCTTCACCAGGTTCTCGGCGGTGAGCATCATGACGACCCCTTCGACAGCTTCTGGCGTACGGCGCCGAGCAGCACCGCACCGAGGACGACCGCGCCGACGATCAGGTCGATCCAGCGCGGGTTGATGCCGAACTGCGCCTGCATGACGTCCACCAGCCGAACCAGGAACGCCGCGAGGCAGGTGCCGGCGACACTGACCACCCCGCCGGCGAGCGCCACCCCGCCGATGATCGGCGCGGCGAAGCTCTGCAGCAGCAGATCGTCGCCGATGCTGGAGTTGACGGAGCCGGAGGCGGCGACCGTGATGACGGCGGCGACGCCGGCGAGCAGGCCGCTGAGCCCGTGCGCGATGACGATCGACCGATCGTTGGAGATGCCGGAAAGCCGCGCGGCGAACGGGCTGCCGCCGGTCGCCAGCAACTGCCGGCCCACGACCGCGCGGCCGAAGAACAGGGCCACCAGGGCGGCCACCACCAGAGCGAGGACGAGGACGACCGGCAGCCCGAGCATCGAGGCGGTGCCGAGGCCGCGCAGCCATGGCGAGTACCCCTGGAAGGTGTCGGGGCCGTTGACCCCGTACCGCAGCCCTTCGATGATCGTCATGGTGGCGAGGGTCACGATGAACCCGTTGATCCGGGTGAACACGACGAGCAGCCCGTTGACCAGGCCGGCGGCGAGACCGACCCCGAGCGCGCCCAGCACGGCCAGCGGGGCGGGCAGCCCGGCTTCGAGCATGAGCCACGCCGCGACCATGGCGCACAGGCCCGTGAGGGTGCCGACGGACAGGTTCATCTGGCCGATGGCCAGCACGACCATCTGGGAGAGCCCGATCACGATCGGGACGGCGAGAAAGCGGAAGAACGCGTCCAGCGTGCCGCGCGAGAGCAGGTTGCCGTCCGTGGCGACGGCGAGCGCGACGAAACCGGCGGCGGCAAGCACCGCGAGGGTGAACTCCGGCCGGGCGGTGACATCCTTGAGCCGCCCGCCGAGTCCGGCGCGGACGGCGGTCGTGGTGCCGGTGCTCATGCCCGTGCCCTCCTTCGTTCCGCGGCGACGTGGCGTACCCGATCGAGCGACAGCGCGCCGAGCAGCACCAGGCCGATGTAGAGATTGAGCTGGTCGAGCTGGAACTGCAGCAGGTTCAGGCCCTTGTAGATGACCTGGGTGAGCGTCGCGCCCAGCACCGTGCCGAGCACGCTGACGGCGCCGCCGGCCAGCAGCGTGCCGCCGAGTACCGGGCCGAGGAAGGAAGGCAGCAGGAACGCGTCGCCGATGCGCGCCGAGAACGCGCCGTTGTTCGCGGCGAGCAGGAAGCCGGCCAGCCCGGCCAGCAGCCCGCTGAGCGCGTGGGCCTGCACCACCCGGCTCCGGACGGGGATGCCGGACAGCTCGGCCGCCTTCTCGTTGGCGCCGGTCATCAGGATCTCCCGGCCCAGCCTGCCGAAGCGGAACAGCAGGCCCACCGCCAGCACCGCGACGAGGGCGAGTGGCGCGACGAGTGGGATGTACGGGCCGCACAGGTCGCCCATGCAGTAGTCGGCGAACGTGTCGTTGCGCAGCGCGTCCATGCCGGCGGGCCGGCTGCTGAAGGCGACGCCGTCGGTGAACCTGGTGTAGAGGATGGTGATGAGCCCCACCAGGGCGAAATCCATCGCCAGCGTGACCACGAACGAGTTGACGCCGGTACGCGAAATGATCAGCCCGGCCAGCGCGCCGAGCAACGTGCCCACGATCAGCCCGATCGCCAGGCCGACGAGCAGCGACACGCCGAGCCGGTCGTAGGCGAGGCCCATGGCGAAGGCACTCATCGCCGCCATCCGGCCGACGGCCATGTTCATGTGCCCCAGCGACAGGACCGCCAGCTGGGAGAGGCCGACCACCGCGTACACGCTGATGTCCGACTGCAGCGGCACGAGCGTGAGCGTGGTGTCCATGAACGCCGGCCGCAGCACGGTGAAGATCGCGACCAGGGCGATCAGCAGGATGAGCAGCCCGAGGCGCGGGTTCGCCCAGAGTGGCATCCTCGAGGGCTCGCGCGGACCCGCCGCGGGGATCTCCGGCGGCGTCGCGGTCCGCGTGCTCACGCGACTCTCCGGTCGTCGATCGCGTCGCGGTCCCACTCGATGCCGAGCCCGGGGGAGGCCGGCGCCAGAGCGTGCCCGTCGGCGATCCCGATCTCCTGCCGGGTGATCGCCCTGAGCTGGGGGATGTGCTCCAGGTAGCGGCTGTTCGGGACCGCACAGCAGAGGCTCACGTGCAGCTCCATGAGGAAGTGCGGACAAACCGGCACGTTGTACGCCTCGGCCAGGTGCGCGACCTTGAGCCAGGGCGTGATGCCGCCGATGCGTGCCACGTCCACCTGCACGATGCCGGCCGCCTGCCGGTGCAGGTACTCGCGGAACTGCGCCACGGAGTAGAGCGACTCGCCCACCGCGACGGGGATCGAGGAGGCCGCGGCCAGTGCCTGGTGTCCGGCGACGTCATCGCCCGGCAGCGGTTCCTCGAACCAGTAGGGGTCGGACGGTTCGAGGAGCCGGGCCCGCCTGACGGCCTCCGCGGGGGTGAGCGACTGGTTGGCGTCGAGCATCAGGTCGAAGTCGGGCCCGACCGCCGCTCGGACGGCGGCCAGCCGTTCCGCGTCCTCGACGGGGGAGCGGCCGATCTTGAGCTTCACGCCGGGCCAGCCCGCGGACCGGCTGGCCTTGGCGCCGGCGATGAGCTCCTCGGTGGTGAGGTGCAGCCAGCCGCCCTCGGTGTCGTACAGCGGGATGCGGTCCTTCGCGCCGCCCGCGAGGATCCACAGCGGCTGGCCGGCGTCGCGGCACCGCCAGTCCCACAGGGCCGTGTCGACGGCGGCGAGGGCCAGGGAGGTGATCGCGCCGACCGTGGTCGCCCGGGTCGCGGCGAACAGGTCGTGCCACACGGCCTCCACCCGGCGGGCGTCCGCGCCCGCCAGCCTGGGCAGCAGGTAGTCGCGCAGCAGGGCGAGCACGGCGGTGCCACCGGTGCCGATCGTGTACGTGTAACCGGTTCCGGTGCCGCCGTCGTCGGTCCGGATCTCGACGAAGACGGTCTCCTGCTTGATGAACGACTGGACGGCGTCCGTGCGGACGGTCTCGACCTCCAGGTCGACAAGATATGCCTCGGCGTGAGTGATCGCGGGCAAGGGAGGCTCCTCCTGGGGCTCGTGGGATTACTTGCAGGACAGGTACCGGCTGTCGAACGCCTTCTTCAGCTCGTCCGTCTTCGCCTGGCGGTCCGTGTCGTAGGTGTCGATGTCGTCCTTGGTCACGACGAAGGAACCGGAGTCGATGATCACTCCCGGTTGCGCCATCGTGCAGCCGCCCGCGAGCTTCATCAGCGCGTACGAGCCGACGGACGCCTGGCCGACCGGGTTCTGCAGCACGGTCGCGGCGACCGAGCCGTCCCTGAGACCGGCGAGGATGGTCTTGTCGTCGTCGATCGCGACGACCTTGATCGGCAGCTTGGACCGCTCGACGCCCTCCGCGGAGGCCACCGCGGGGTTGTAGGCGGTGTTGACGATGCCCTGGATCTGGTCACCCTTGGCGGCGAGGAGGTCGGCGACGGCCTTCTGGGCCGTCTGCAGGTCCTTGTCCACGTCGGTCACGGTCTGCAGGAGCTTGACCTTCCCGCCGGTCTCATCGACCGCCTTCTGCACCCCCGCGATGCGGCGCTGGGTGTTGGAATCCACCTTGTTGCCGGTCAGGTGCACGAGGTCGCCCTGACCGCCCATGGCCTCGATCGCGGCCTGCGCCGCCTTGTAGGCGGCCAGCTGCACGTCGGTGGACAGGCAGAAGTCCGCCTTGTCGACCTCGCCGGCCGGGCAGGACGCCAGCGAGGCGACCGGGAAGCCCTGCCGCTTGAGGTCCTCGAAGGTGGCGTTGATGTTCTCCGGGGAGACGCCGAAGACGCCGAAGGCGTTGTAGCCCTGCGCGGCGAGGGACTTCAGCACGTCGTTCTGCTTGGTCTGGTCCCAGTCGGAGGTCTCGTTGAAGCTGACGTCGCCGACGCCGAGATCGCTCTTCGCCTTGGTGGCGGCGTCCTTCCACGGCTGGAAGTAGGGATGTGCCCCGCCGGGGACCAGGGCGATCTTGACCTGGTCGGGCGTCCGGGTGGACGCGCCGGCCGGCGTCGTGTCGTCGCTCTTCCTCGTGCAACCGGCGGTGGCGGTGACGGCGAGCACGAGGGCGGCAGCCAGCCCGCCGAGCCGGATCAGTGATCGTTGATTCATGACTACGCCTCTCAGGATCATAGATCCTATAGGATGTTTCATGGAGGTATAGTTCCTGTTCCGTCGGGACGTCAAGACTTGACCTTCCGGCGACACGTCGACTCCGTGGGAGGATTGGGCCCGATGGCATCCACCGAACCGATCCGGCTCAGGCGGTCGACGCTCGGCGACGACGTCTACGACGTGCTCAGGGCGCGCATTCTCGAGCACAGCATGCAGCCCGACGACCGCGTCAACATCGACGCGCTGGCCCGCGAGCTCGAGGTGTCCCAGACGCCGATTCGCGAGGCCCTGGCTCGACTGGAGTCCGACGGGCTGGTCCGCAAGCGCCCCCTCGTGGGCTACACGGTCACCCCGCTGCTCACGCGCGCCGAGTTCAACCACCTGTTCGAGATGCGGCTGCTGCTGGAGTGCGCCACCGCGCGGTGGGCCGCCGAGCGGGCCACCTCAGCGCAACGCGAATCGATCATCGCGGAGGCGGCCACCTCGATCGCGCAGGAGCCGGACGACCCCGAGGGCTGGCGCTGGCACGCGGCCTTCACCGCCCACGACGCCCGCTTCCACGATCTCATCGCCGAGGCGTCGGGCAACCCCCTGCTCCGCGACGGCCTCGAGCGCCTGCACGTCCACCTTCACCTGCACCGGAGATACTTCCCCTACGCCCACGCCGGCACGACGATCGAGGAGCATCAACGCATCGCCGCGGCCATCGGGGCCGGGGACCCGGACGCGGCCGAGGCGGCGACGCGAGGACACCTGAGCGCGGCGCGTGAGCGACAGCTGACGGCATTCGACTGACGCCCGCCCGCCCCATGCGCATGCCGTACCCGCACAGGAGCCAGGAGACGGACAGCCACCAGCGGTCAACCACGTCGTACGCTCGACGCCCGCCGTGACGCTGTGGGCCGTGGC